>CANQUR010000004.1 GCA_947627075.1 uncultured Clostridia bacterium | reverse complement strand
CCGGATCGTTGTAACCTATCTCCTTTACCACTCTACGCACCACGCGCGGAATGTCCACATATTGTTCGGTGGTAAACTCTCCCATTACCATGACCATGCCCGTAGTGCAACAAACTTCGCAAGCAACGCGCGACATAGGATCGCCCTTAAGCGCCTCGTCAAGGATATTGTCTGCAATGGCGTCGCAAATTTTATCGGGATGACCTTCCGTTACGCTTTCACTTGAAAATAATTTTATTTTATTCATAAGTAACTCCTTTCCTTCCGTACTTAACCGTCTTATAACAATTAATTATACAATATCCGCCTACAATAGTCAAGAATTTACGGTCTGTTTTCCCAATGTACCGCCGATAAAAAACTCAAATTCGACTGCAAAAATGCCGCATAGAACTTTCATATGATTTTCGATAGAAATATTTTTTTCAAAAAAAATATCTACCGTATAGCCGAGATACTGCTTGCACCTTTATCTTATATACAAAATGCAAATCCGTCGGGATTTGCATTTTGTGTTTTCTCGTGAAAATCGGTTTTCTTTTATCAGAACAATCCTTTGATCGTTTTGCCGTTGATGCTCATGCGCTCGGCACCCGGCGAACGCGGAAGTCCGGGCATAAGCATGATATTGCCTGCGATCGCCACCAAAAATCCTGCGCCCGCCTTGTACATGACTTCGGACGCCCTATAAGCTTGGGATTGTCGGACAGGGAAAATTGCGTTTTTGCGATACAAACAGGCAACCCGGGAGGACAATGAGCGATATCTTCCTTTGCTTTGTCGGTAAAAATCACACCGTCCGCGCCGTATATCTTTTTTGCGACCGAGGTTATCTTTTGCTCGATACTTTCGTCAAGCGAATATGCATATTCGGCAGAGGTCTCGTTCGTAGCCATATCGACGACCGCTTCGGCAAGTTCCAATGCGCCTTCGCCTCCTTTTGCAAAGCATTCGGTACAAACCGCTCGCACACCGCAAGCCTTTATTTCATTTTTAAGAATGGCAAGTTCTTCTTCGCCGTCCGACTCGAATCTGTTGATCGCAACAACGCAAGGAAGTTTGAAAACTTCGGTGATGTTTTTGATATGTTTTTTGAGATTATCCATTCCCTTTTTGAGGCATTGATCGTCTCGTTCGGACAAATTATCGATCTTGCCGCCGGCGCACTTCAACGCTCGAAGCGTTGCCACAACAACTACCGTAGCGGGCGAAATTCCGAAAAGTCTACATTTGATGTCGATAAACTTTTCCGCACCGAGATCGGCCCCGAATCCTGCCTCCGTCACGACGTAGTCGGCATATGACATAGCCGTCAACGTAGCACGAATACTGTTGCACCCATGCGCTATATTGGCAAACGGTCCGCCGTGAATAAACGCGGGAACGCCGCCAAGCGTCTGAACAAGATTCGGATTTATGGCATCCTTCAAAAGGATAGTCATGGCATTTTCGGCGTTGAGATCGTGTGCGGTAATGCGTTTACCGTCCTCATCGATACCGACGACGATATTGCCGAGGCGCCTCTTGAGATCATCAATATCTTTTGAAAGGCATAAGATCGCCATAACCTCGCTGGCTGCGGTGATATCAAAACGTTCGTCACGCTCGCACGCGAAGCCCACTCCGCTCCTGATAAAGCGTAATGCGCGATCGTTTACATCCTGACAACGATGCCATGTAACTTCCTTTATTTTCAGATTGTTGCCCCAATAAATATGATTGTCAATAATCGCCGAAAGAAGATTATTGGCAGCCATTATCGCATGAAGATCGCCGGTAAAATGAAGGTTTATATCTTCCATCGGCGCGACCTGACTGTATCCGCCTCCCGTTGCGCCGCCTTTTATACCGAAAACAGGTCCGAGCGACGGCTCGCGAAGGGCAAGGCAAACGCTTTTGCCCGATCTTTTCAATCCGTCCGCAAGACCTATCGATACCGTGGTCTTGCCCTCGCCCGCAGGCGTAGGATTAATGGCAGTGACAAGTATGAGCTTGCCTTTTTTGTTGCCCTGCCCCGTGACCTTTGCCTTATATTTACCATAGGTCTCGAGACAGTCGGGCTCGATCCCTATCGAGGCGGCGATCTCGGTAATTGGTTTCAATTTCACTTCAGAAGCGATTTCTATATCGGTTTTCATCTATACATCCTCTATCATTTTTATTTTTTGCCAAACGAGGCGGCGGAAACATCAAAGAAATTATAAAATTTTAAGTGTTTCGTTGTAAATTTCGTCTGCTTGCTTTTGAGCTTCGAGGACCATCTTTTCGCCGAGTTTTTTGAATTCGTCTGCCTTATTTGCGTCCTCGAGTCCACCGAGATTGATAAGCACGTTGAGCCAAGCCCCCTTCATGCAAGCGATAAGATCAAGCGCGGAAACGCCGAGGTCGCTCGCCGCGTTGGTATTGCTGTGTCCTATGAGCTCTTTTGTGCAAGCAAGCGCCTCGAGACAAAGCCCCATTGTTTCATACGGAACCTGTGTTGCGATAAGCGTTGCGTCGGCGATAGCCTTTTTTCGCGCCGCCTTCTGCTCATCGGTCTCCTTGGGGAGCTTGAACGCAGCCGAAACGAGGTTGAACGCTTCGGTGTCCTTGTCTACTTGCACAAGGAACTTATCCTTGAGCTCCGCCGCTTTTTTTGCCATCTCTGCACAAAGTTCCTGATCATTCTCGTACTTCTTTTTGCCGATGGTAAGTCCTGCCACCATTGCGGCAAGAGCGGCACCTTGTGCGCCGCAAAGTGCGCTGGCGCTTCCGCCTCCGGGTGCCGGAGCATCCGAGTTCAATAAATCAATATATGACGATACGGTCATAGTTGTTAATTTCATTGTAAAATTTCTCCTTTTTTGATTACTTTTTTTATTTGATTGCTACCGAAACGATAACATACCATTTCGAAATTCGGAGCGTTCCATATAACAAGGTCGGCTTGTTTGCCTATTTCGATCGTGCCTATACTCTCGCCTCTCGCTATTGCGCAAGCAGCGTTAAGCGTAACAGCCGTAAGGATCTCCTCCGGAAGCATTCGATACTTGAGATAGCCGAGATTGATGGCAAACTGTAAATTTAACGAAGGACACGACCCGGGATTGAAATCGGAGGCAATTGCGACGGGTATGCCTTTTTTGATCATTTCGCGAGCGGGCGCATACGTTTTGCCGAGGTAAAAAGATGTCGCGGGCAAAAGCGCCGCCGTGACGCCGCCCTCTCTCATGCTGTCCATGCCGCGCTCATCGGTAGCAATCAGATGTTCCGCCGAAACGGCTCCCAACTCACCCGCAAGCACCGCACCGCCTATCGCCTCTATTTCGTCGGCATGGATCTTGGAGCCAAGCCCCAATTTGCGACCTGCAAGCAGCATCTTTTTGCTTTGCGCCACATCAAAAACCGAATCCTCGCAAAAAACATCGCAAAATTCCGCAAGGTCGTTGCGTTTGACCTCGGGCAAAACGACTTCACACAAATAATCTATGTATTCGTCTGGTCTATCGGAGTATTCGGGCGGGATCGCATGCGCACCCAAAAATGTGGACACTACATCGATCGGAGTATTTTTGTCAAGTCTTTTGTTGACGCGAAGCATTTTCAATTCGTCTTTCAGATTGAGCCCATATCCGCTCTTTGACTCCACGGTAGTAACCCCGAGGTGCAACATTTCATCGATAAAGCCCTTGCTCTTAAAGTACAATTCGTCCTCGCTCATTTCGCGAGTATGGCGAACGGTATCGAGTATTCCGCCTCCGGCTTTGAGTATATCGAGATACGTGGCTCCGCCTAATTTGAGGGGGATCTCGTTGTGACGCCAACCGCCGAACACCAAGTGAGTATGGCAATCGACAAGTCCCGGCGTAACAAGGCAATTCTCCGCATCGATCACTTGTATATCATCCGAGAGCTTGGGAAGTTCGCCATCCTTGTAAATTGCGGTTATTTTTCCGTCGCTGATTGCTACAGCTGCATTGCGGAGTTTGAGATTTTCGGCTTGAGCGCTTCCCTTAAGGCTATGTACGCCCAAAGGAGTTTGAAGAACTCCTATGTTTTTAACTAAAAGCATGTCGTTCTCCGAACTAAATAATATGATTTTCTATGACTTGCTTGTCGAAATCGAATTTTTCTATCTGCAAATAATATTCAGCCGAATCGATAAGAGCTTGCATGGGCGTAAGCCCTATTATCTCGGTACCTACCACATGAACGCCATAACGAGCGGCTTCTGCCTTGACTAACTCGAGCACACGATAGAGCGGAGTCTTGTGATAGTTGGTCATATTGATGGATACTTGCGCTATATTGCGCTCCTCGAGCATGACGCCGAGCGCTTTGACGCAATCAAAACCGCCGCTGCTTCTGCGAATTATCTTGGCTATTTTACTTGCTATCTCCACATCGGAAGTGGATAAGTTGATATTAAAGGCTACAAGCGGCATACGAGCGCCTATCGCAACCACGCCTGCCGTAGGATGAATGGTTTTGCCGCCGAAATCGGGCTCCCATTCGGGCTCCTTGACCTTTGCTGCCATGCCTTCAAACTGTCCTTTGCGGATCGCGGCAAGGTTTACTCTGTGCGGGGCGCTTGCCGACTCTTCATAGAGGAATACGGGGATCGAAGCCTCCTCCCAAACTCGTTTTGCCACTTCTTTGGAGATCGCTATACATTCGTCCATTTCGACTTCCTTAATAGGAATAAACGGAATTACATCCACGGCGCCCATTCGAGGATGTTCGCCTTCATGCTTGTTGAGATCGATAAGTTCGGCTGCCTTTTTTGCCAAGGCAACTGCCGCTTCTTTGACGCCTTCGACCGAACCGAAAAAGGTGATTACGGTTCGATTGTGAGAAGCGTCGCTGCTGTAATCTACAAGGGTCACTCCTCGTACCGCCCTTACTTCATCTATAACTGCTTCGATTATTTTTGTGTTGCGTCCCTCGCTGATATTTGGGACACATTCGACTATTTTTGACATTTATTTTGCTCCTTATTTAATTGATTGACAATGAGTTTATTTTGATCGCGGCTCAAATATCCTTTGTAACGCGCGAGATCAATTCATCCGAAACAACGTACGGTATCGTGATATGAGCCCTACCTTTGTTTTGCTCGTTATAAGACATGGCAGTAGTCATGGAATTAATGTTGCGTGCCCAATTTCTGCGGGCAACTCCACCCATGACATCCCACATCACGGCGCTCTTTATGACCTCATCCACACGTTTGCTACCGTCGAGAACAAGTCCGAATCCGCCGTTGATCGCCTTTCCTATTCCAACGCCGCCGCCGTTGTGAAGAGCGCAAAGGCTCATACCGCGAGCCGCATTACCGGCAAAGCACTGAACCGCCATATCCGCCATAACATTGCTGCCGTCCTTGATATTGGAGGTCTCGCGGAAAGGCGAATCGGTACCCGAAACATCGTGATGGTCTCTTCCGAGCATGACCGGTCCTATTTCGCCGTTACGAACCATTTCATTGAATTTTAATGCTATGCGCGTTCTTCCTTCCGCATCTTGATACAATATTCTTGCCTGCGTGCCTACAACAAGCTTGTTTTTTTCCGCGTCGCGTATCCAAATATAATTGTCTCTGTCTTGGAAACGCCTGTTCGGATCTATGCACTGCATTGCCGCAATGTCGGTCTTATTAAGATCTTCCGGCTTGCCCGAAAGGCATACCCAACGGAATGGACCATAGCCATAATCGAAAAGCATGGGACCCATAATATCCTCGACATACGACGGGAATATGAATCCGTCCTTTTCGTCAATTCCGTTTTTGGAAATTTCTTTGACGCCGCTGTCGTAGATCGCCTTCATAAACGAATTGCCGTAGTCAAAGAAGTATGTTCCTTTTTTTGTAAGACGGCAA
The DNA here is from genome assembly GCA_947627075.1 of uncultured Clostridia bacterium. GTDB lineage: Bacteria > Bacillota > Clostridia > Christensenellales > Pumilibacteraceae > CAG-552. Next base: position 22,929 of record CANQUR010000004.1, on the reverse strand, counting down.
ATTACTTCGAAATGCTTTTTAAGCGAGGCATTTACACGCTCGATAAAGCCTTGTCTGTCTTTATGCAGCATTTCGGTGCGCTGTTCGAATGTAAGCCCCTGAGGACAATATCCTCCGTTGTAAGCATTATGACAAGAGGTCTGATCGGACAAAAGATCTATATGGAAATTTATCTTATCTGCAAATTCGAGCAAATCGACTATATTGCCGTGATAAGCTATTGATATTGTCTTTTTTGCTTTTACGTGCTCCTCTGCCACTCTGAAAACTTCGTCAAGGTCGTCGCTTATGATGTTGACCCAGCCTTGATCATATCTCGTCTGTATTCTCGAACGATCCACTTCGGCAAATATTCCGACCGCATTAGCTATATTCGCAGCCTTTGGCTGAGCTCCGCTCATACCGCCGAGACCGGAGGAAACAAATGTACGACCCTTCAGATCGTCCTTTTCGGAAATGCCGAGAAATTTTCGTCCGGCGCCCAAAATAGTATTAAAGGTACCGTGTACTATGCCTTGCGGTCCTATGTACATCCAACCGCCGGCAGTCATCTGACCGTAATTGGCTACGCCCATTTGTTCGGCGATCTCCCAATCATCCATATTATCGAACATACCCACCATGAGCGCATTGGTTATGATCACTCTCGGAGCTTCGGGTCGCGACGGGAAAAGCCCGAGCGGATGCCCGGATTCTATAACAAGCGTCTGATCGGATGTAAGTTCCTCGAGATATTTTTTTATAAGGCGATATTGAAGCCAATTTTGACAAGGTTGTCCGGTCTCGCCGTAAGTAACAAGCTCATAAGGATAGAGCGCAATATCGAAGTCAAGATTGTTATCTATCATAACTTGAAAAGCCTTGCCCTCTATACATTTGCCTTTGTACTCATCGATAGGCTTGCCGTAGATCCTGCCGCGGGGACGATAGCGATAAGCATATATCCTGCCACGCGTTTTGAGTTCTTCGAGAAACTCCGGGGCAAGCTTTTCGTGAAGCTCCTCGGGAACATAGCGGAGAGCGTTCCTCAATGCCAACTCGGTTTGTGCCTTTGTAAGGCGATAGCCTCTGTCCGGTGCGCGACGCTTGTCGGGCTCGAACGGCGGATATTCGGGCAAAATGTTGTCGAGTTTTATCGTCATTGCCCCACCGATATCTTTGTTTTTTATCATAAAATTTCTCCTTACAATAATTTTCCGCAAACTGCTTCGGCGACTTTAACTATTTCGTCGCCTTTGATCATATTGTCGAACTTTACCATTTCATAATGCATTACGATATCCTCGTCGACGGGCTTGACGCTCTTCGCGATATGATCGTATACTGCTCTCGTTGTCGAAGACAAATTATCCTTGCCTCTTAAGTACAAAGCCTGATATGCCGTAAACAATTCTATGCCAAGTACTTTACGGCTGTTGTCGAGTATCATTGCCGCCGTTCTTGCCGCCGTCGTTCCCATGCTTACATGATCCTCTTGATTGGCAGAGGAGGGAATGGAATCGACGCTGGCGGGATGTGCGTAAATTTTATTTTCGGATACCATCGATGCCGCCGAGTATTGAGCTATCATAAAGCCGGAGCAAACTCCGCTGTGTTTTGTGAGGAATGCCGGCAATCCGTTGGATAGTTGAGGATTGACCATTCTCTCTATGCGACGTTCGGATACATTGGCAAGTTCGGCAACTGCAATACCCAAAAAGTCAAATGCGAGCGCCATGGGCTGCCCGTGAAAATTTCCGCCGGAGATAACTTCGTCGTCATCCGGGAAAATGATCGGGTTGTCGGTAACCGCGTTGATTTCGCGCGAAACCGCATCCCACACATAATCGATAGCATCTCGACTTGCCCCATGGATCTGCGGCATACATCTGATCGTATATGCGTCTTGAACTTTGTTGGGATTGGTATCGAAAGCAAGCTTGCTGTCTTTCAAAATATTCAGAAGATTGTTTGCGCAATCCTTTTGACCTTTATGCCCACGCAAATCATGAATTTTGTGATCGAAAGCTTTTTTTATGCCGAGTTGCGCTTCACATGTCATAGCTCCTATGATATCCGCGGTCTTTGCAAGCTCCCTTGCATCATAAACCGCAAGGCACCCTATTGCCGTCATGATAGGCGTACCGTTGATAAGCGCAAGACCTTCCTTTGCGGCAAGATCTATTGTGGGGATCCCGGCTTTACGCATGGCTTCTTTGCCTTCGAGAACTTCTCCTTTATATTCGGCATGACCCTCTCCGATCATTACAAGTACCATATGCGAAAGAGGCGCTAAATCTCCGCTTGCTCCGAGGCTGCCCTTTTCGGGTATTATCGGATGAACGCCGGCATTTAACATATCGATAAGAGTCTGTAATGCTTCAAGTCTTATGCCGCTGAAGCCGCGACTGAGCGCATTGCATCTGAGCAACATAGCTGCTCGTACCGTCTCGATCGGGAGTGGATCTCCCATCCCGCAAGAATGGCTCTTTATAAGATTTTTTTGTAAGGGCTTCGTATCTTCTGCGGAAATAAAAATATCCGAAAACTTACCGAACCCTGTAGTAAGACCATAGATCACGGCTTTTTCGGATAACTTTTTGTCAACATAATCGCGCGCCTTTTTCACGGCTTTGGCAGCGTCTTGCGACAAAACAACCTTGGCACCCTTTCGTGCGACTTCAACGACCTGTTCGATCGTCAGATCTTTGCCATTTAATATTACTTGCATATACAATCCTCCATAAACTTCAAGGCTACGTCGACCGGTAATTCGAGCTCGATTTTTTTACGGTAAATTCGGACACGAAATACTCTTCAACATTAAATAATACAATGTATTATAGCATTTTTTCATTTTGATGTCAATGCTTATTATATGGCTGTTCGATATCATTTTCGGAAAATCTTTTACTCTCACTTTTTTGAATAAAATTGCCGATGACGTATTACAAAATGACGAAATACGACAGCCGAACAGCGTTGGCAAGGTCGGCGTTTATATCCGATTGACTTTCTCGAATCGATATGCTACAATATTAGTTGTAGGAGATATTTAATGCAAATAGAAATTCGTTCGCAAAAGGACTGCCACACCTCCACTTGGGCAGGAGGCGAAACTACGGAACTTTGGATATGGCCGCAAAACGGCGATTATTCATCGCGCAATTTCCAAGCCAGGATAAGTTCGGCGACGGTCCGCTTGCAAGAAAGCGACTTTACTTCTCTGCCGGGCGTCGTACGCTACATAACTCCTCTCAAAGGAAAATTCACTTTGAGCCATCCGGACGGTAAGAGCGTATCCATGTTGCCGTCGGACGAACCTTATCGATTCGACGGCGGCATTGCCACACATTGCTCGGGTACGGCAACGGACCTTAACTTGATGCTCAAAGGGGTCGACGGCAACATGACGATGCTGCGCGGACGACAAACTTTTAACGCCGGAATCTGCTGCGTGTATCCGCTTAAAGGCGCGTCCGTAACGTTGAACGGCAAATCCTTAAATATGCGTTCGGGCGATATTGCCGTGATACGCATTAAGCCGGACGAACAGGCAATCATAGAAACAATCGAAGCTATAGTGTGCACTGTACTTGTGTGAAACCATCTCGCCTCTCAATGAATCTCATTTCGTAAGATGGTATTGGATTATTGCTAATGCAATATTCAATTAATTGTTATCCTCATCATTGTCTCTTTTATCCTTGTTTCTTTTCAGTGATATATCTTTGATTGAAATTTCACTGAAAAAAGGGAGTAAAATAATCAACATAATTGCGCCAATTACAATCAATCGCATTGGTGTAAATGAATAAATTCCAATGGCGTCCAACACTAAAAGCGCTATTCCTATCAATGGAAACATAAACCAGCAAATCGGTTTAATTTTATCAATACGCTGTTGTTTTGCTTCAGCCCTCCGTATTGCTTTTTTAACTTCTCCGCTACCATCATATCTATAGTTTGGAAGATCACATGCTTCATTAAATAATATTTCAAAATCTCGAGGCAATTTTTCTCCACAAACATATTTCGTAAGGTCTATGACAGAAAAATTTTCCTTATTGGTATCTAAATAAACTAAATAACACGAAATAGTTATCCCATAAAAATTGCACAATTTTCGGAAAAAAAGTATCAATTTTTCAAATCCGCCAATAGCTCCGCTCTTTGATTTGACTTCATAGAAAGCAATAGGGGTTTTATAATCAACGTCTACAATAGCAAAATCTACAATTCCATAGGGAATTTTCCCAAAATCTTTGGCGATTCGCGACGCGGGATAGCCTTTGTCGACAAGTTCCTTTTCAAAAGCACGTTCCAATTCAGATTCATAACGTTTCTTTTCCATATCATTATTTCCTTTTTACTATTATTCTGTCAATGCTTTGGCGAATGGTTATAGCCTTTATTGCTTTTACCTAATTTCATAAAGTGTCGGGAAGGAGACATTTGAAATTTTTTTCTCCAAATTATAGCGTTTAACTTTTATGGCTTGCTGCATATTTTGGCGAAAATACCGTAATGAGGACGGTCTAATACTCCGTCAACAAAAAACCAAGGTAAAGCGGAATGGTGAGGATATTATCCGTTTTTCCGATATTATATTGTCCGAGTTTGATTGCGCCCTCAACGTGGTATTTTTCGGGATGAGAAAGAATGGTTTTCGCGCTTTTGGTGTTGCCTGTCGTGGCCTTGACTTCCACGAGATAGCACCCACCTTTGTATCGTGTCACGAAGTCGATTTCAAGTCCCGAATCCTTGTGATAATAGTACAGTTTCCTGCCCATCTTCACAAAGATGTCGGCGATCAAGTTTTCAAAAATCGCCCCTTTGTAGCCATAGAGATTGCCCTGCAAAATGTCGTACTGTGTGCCATCCTCGAGCATACTCACGAACAGCCCCGTGTCGTTCATGTAAACTTTGAAAACGTCCTGCACCGCATTACCGTCCAGCGGAAGCTCTGGAGTTTCAAGGTTATAGCAGCGCGAAACGATCCCTGCGTCCTCGATCCATTGCAAACTGCCTGCAAATTTCGCCGCTGTCGCCCCTTTCTTCACTACGGAGTATTGAAACTTTTTATTCTCTTTGCTTAATTGCTTGGGAATAGACTGAAAACATTCCCTTATAAGCGGCTTGTCCTTGTCATCGGCGTACTTCACCATGTCGTCCTCGTAGGAACGGATGATGTCCCGTTGAAGCGTCAAAACGGCGTTCATCTGCTTGGTATCCACAAACTTCTGCACTACCTCGGGCATACCGCCAACGACCGTGTATTGTAGCATCAACTCTCGCATTTTATTGTGCAGAGCTTCGGGCACGGGCGTGGTGCTTTGCAAGCATTTTTTTAATGCATGGATGACCTGCTCCTCTATCCCGTTAGCCCATAAGAACTCCTCGAAGTCGAGCGGCTTCATCTCGATGAGCGTCTCCGAACCCACGGGAACGGACTTCGGTTGCTTGCCATAGCCCTTCACACCGAGAAGCGAACCCGTGCCGATGACGTCGAACCTGCCGTCCTCTTTGAAGAATTTCAAAGCCGTGCGCGCTTCGGGGCAATCCTGTATCTCATCGAGAATGATTATCGTCTCGTACGGCACAAAAATCGCCTCGTCGCCGAGAAGCGCGGACATCATAATGATGAGATCGTCCACCTCCAGCGAACCGTTGAAGATGGAAATATAATTGGGATTTTTCACAAAGTTCAGATAGATGACATGCTTGTAATTTGCCTCCGCAAACGCCCTGACCGAGAAGGTCTTGCCGCATTGCCGTTGTCCCTTTATGATCAAAGGGTTTTTATTCGGAGCATTTTTCCACTCCTTCAGCACGTATTCGATCTTTCTTCTTAACATAATTCCGCCCCTCGTGTTTTCTTCAAGCACTATTATAGCACAAGATAAAAACTTTTTCAAGCGACTTTTGCCATATAATTAAAACTTTTTCAAGCGACTTTTCATCGAAAAATAAAACTTTTCGAAATGACTTTTGCGTAAACAATAAAACTTTCCAAAGCGACTTTTGTCTAACTCAACCTATAATGTGAAATTTTTTATTCGTGCGTTGTCGCAAAAGCAAGTTGCACCTCAATTATGTCAATGGGAAAACTTTTTCTATATCGAAGTCGAGACCGTATTCGGCGGCTTTTTCCCAGCGCTCAAGTAGTTCGAGACATTCTACGTATGCCGTCCTCTCTCCCATGAAATATCCTTCTTCTCTCGGATACGTAAGCAGATTTCGGAGCTTACCTACTATCTCATGGATTGTTCGCTCCAAAAGCTCCTCTTTCGTCTCCGAAAATTCTATATAATATTTCGGTGCGTTGCTTGCAAATCTCGCGTTTTTCGGTATCTTATCGAGTTCCAACATCACCAGACAAAATTTATATGCAAATATCTCTCCGTTTACAAAACTTGTCTTGAACTTATACGAATCAAGTTCATTTAATCGTTCATACAGCAGGTCGGATAAAGCTTCTATGGTTTCATCGTCAGTAAGCATTTTCATTATAAAGATCTCCGTAAATGTTTATAATCAATTACTGCAATTTTTGAAATGAATTTCTTTTTAATGATTATATATCGCCTACCTTTGTTTGTCAATCAAAATGATACCTTTTTTCGATAATTTTTTACTTTTTCTGCCTTTTGTCGCTAATTACGTCCTCCTATAGCCTAAAATGACTACAAAATCTCTTTTAATTCCTATTTTAGTTACTTCTGAAAATGAGTATAATGGAAAACTTGAAATATTATAAAACGGTTCTCTTTTTGTCTGCAAAAAAACAGGACTTTCCAATTTTGTCGGTTCGAGTCCTGCGGTTATTGAATTCGCCCGTTTTACATCTTTGAAATAAAAGATTATTGATTATTAGATAAACCGCAATATATTGTATAAGGGACTTGGAATTTTCATTCCAAGTCCCTTATTTTGTAGAACATCTTTTTTGTCTACAATAAAAAATGGTTGCGGGGGCAGGATTCGAACTTGCGACCTTCGGGTTATGAGCCCGACGAGCTACCTATTGCTCCACCCCGCGTCAATGGAAATATAGTATAGCATATCACAATGAGGTTGTCAAGTAGTTTTTACTGAAAAAACGGAGAAAGCCTTATTTTTTGTATCTTATGCCAATGCGAAAAATGCGGGAAGAACTCGAATAAAAGCACATTGCTGAATCACTTAAAAATCTCGGCAAAAACATCATTTGGAATTCGTTAAAATATGTTGCAAAAAAACGCAACCAACAGACACTTGCATTTATTCGGAATTTTTTCTTTCAAGGTCGAGCAAAAATTTTTTGGCTTTGGGTCCGAGCCCGAATCCTCCCTGTCCGTTTTTTGCCACTACTCTGTGACAAGGAACTACGATCGGAATGGGATTCTTGCCCGTGCAACTTCCCGCGCTGCGATAGGCTTTCGGACTACCAGACATAAACGCAAGAGAACCGTATGTAATAGTTTTGCCGTACGGTATGCGCCTTATATTCTCCCACACTTTCAAGCAAAATCCTTTTCCGTTGAATTTTATAGGCAAATCGAAATCTTTGAGTTTTCCTTCGAAATACATATCGAGTTGACGTTTTACTTCGTCCGTCAAGCGATCGGGCGATAAATTCAAGTTTACTTGTTTAGGTCCTCCCATTTGACTTACTGCCGCGATCGAAACGAGCGCCCCGTCGCATGTAACGATCTCAAAAGTTCCTATGGGAGAATGGAAAATATCTCTACCCATTTTCGTCTACGAATTCCTTCCATTGAACGTCCGGCAAAGCGGGCACATAAGGCTCAGAATTTATAGTTACGCTTGAATCCACAGTACCGTCTCCGAACGCCACCAAGAACTCCAGCGACTTGTCCATAATAAAGTCATACGTCCCATCTCGGTCCGATGCCGTTCCTTGCGATAATATCACGTTTTCGGACTCGTCCGATGTCAATGTCGCAAAGTCCAGCTTGTTTATCAAATCGCCGTAAGTGGCAGAGGCGGATTCCTTTACGTTGAATTGCAATCTCGGCATATAGGGTTTGATGCCAATATACGCTTCTTTCATGTTGTCGAATTTATGAGACAGGTACTCGTTTTGCCCCTTCAAAGCGACATATCCCATGCCGTCGTCGCGTATCCAAACGCGTTGTCCTTCATCCTCGTAATAAAAAATCCCGTCCGTCTCGCATGCCGTATAAAATAAATTCGAAACAAGCAGAGCATCGACTCCGTCACGTTCAATCGCCGCCGAAAAGCGATCCTTGACATATTGCAAATATCCCTCGTCGTCTACAACTGCTATCGAATCGGCATATTTGTATTCGTGATATCCGCCGATAAAGGTCAGAACGATCCTCTGCTCTTGTATGGAATTAGGATAAGATGACACCTCATAGTCCTTGATCGTCTCGCGTCTGCCTGTCTCGTAATACACCGTCAAACTGTCGTTCACTTCGGTGAAATCCTGTTTGTAATGAATCGTTTTATGAGGAAACTCCACTTTTTTTATGGATTCGAAAATATCTCCGTCTATTTCCACATTGTTGACATCTTGCGCAACAAAAGTATACATGCCATTCTTTAAGCTCGCCTTTTTGCCATTTACATAAACACCTATTTCACCCTCGTAGCCGTCTTCTATTTTCACATCGAGCCTTATCTCATCGCCCACTCGCACCGAACTTGTCTGTAGTTGCCAGCTTATTTGATCGAATCTGCTATATACATTTATTTTTGCATTGCCTTGACAAGCCGAAAGAGGTATAACGCAGAGCGTCAAAAGCGAAAATAAAATGATTTTACAAAATTTCATAAATATCTCCTTTCTATGCTATTATAACATTGAAAACTATAAAAATCAAAGATTTTTATTCGCAACTTTCAGTTGCTTTCATTTTACCTTCGTAAAATGTTTTCTGCTCATCTACGTCGCAGAAATGCCCTTGCATGCAAGCATTTCTGTTTGTATTATATCATTTAACATGAAAATTGTCAATATCGCTTTGCGCATTGGTCTATGTATTCATGAAACCATATATTTATGAATATTTTATAGTATGAAAACTATAGTAAGATCGATCTTTACCCTTTCGGCTTTTACGTTTTTGGAAAGGCTACTCGGCTTCGTATTCAAAATTTACCTTTCACGCGAACTCGGCGCAACGCTGCTCGGAATATATCAAGTGGCATTTTCATTCTTTATGGTACTTCTCACCCTTACTACGAGCGGCATTCCGCTGATCGTGAGCAAACGCACCGCAAAATGCCGCGCCGAAAAAAGCGATCTATGCGAGGAATATACGATATCTACGGCGGCGCTCATTCTCGGCGTCACGATCTCGATAGGCATAATAGTCGCGATAGTGCTGTTGCGCGGCTTGATTGCGCAAATGTTTGCCGATCCTTTGAGCATGACTCTCGTACTCTTGATGCTCCCGTCCCTTCTCTTTTCGTCCGTATATTCGGCGTTCCGAGGCAACCTGTGGGGCAGACAAAAATATACGATCGTAAGTATTCTCGAACTCATCGAGCAAATATGCCGCATAGTTATTTGTATTCTCTTGTTCGTATTCGGCTTCGACAAAATAATGTCCACCGCGCTGTCCATGTCGCTCGCCTGCCTTATAAGCGCGAGCGCGTGCGTCGCAGTTTACATAAAGCATGGCGGAAGGCTGATGTCTCCGAAAGGTGAAATCAAACCGCTTATAAAAAGCAGTACACCCGTAACGCTGTCCCGCGCGGCAAGTAGCCTTATCGCCTCGCTTACGAGCATAGCCGTTCCGTTTATCCTTATGGGGTTGGGAAAAAGCAACAGCGAAGCAATGTACATATACGGATACAGTGTGGGCATGGCGCTCCCTCTGTTATATATCCCGCTCACATTCGTAGGCTCTATGGCATTTGTCATGATCCCCACCTTATCGCGGGCGGTCGCGGTAAAAAACGATTCGAGCGTGAAAATGCAGATAAGTCGCGCAATTTCCGTGGCCATAGTGCTGGGCGGCATTTTTATACCCGTCTTTGCGGCAATAGGTACGGATATAGGCGTATTTTTGTATGACAATGCTGACGCGGGCAAGTTTCTCGCCTTTTCGGCATGGCTCATGGTTCCCATTGCCGTTGAAAATATCACCTCGTCCATGATGAATTCGCTCGAACTCGAACTTAAAGCGCTCATAAACTACATAATCGGCTCGATCGCGCTTTTTGCCTTCATTTTTATTTCGGGAAAACGCTTTACAATAGAATTGCTCGCAGTGGGCATGGGCATAAGTTTTACGCTCTCATCCGCTTTGAATATTATAGCAATGCGAAAGATCGCAAAGTTCAAACTCGACTTTTTGTTCGCCGCCCTAAAAACAGCCGCCTTGATAGCGCCGGCTTTCTTTGTCGTAAAGTGGCTATATGCTATACTGCCTCTGCCCGCCCTGTTTAGAATAGCGATTAGTGCCGCAGTCGGAGTTTTGTTCATGACGGCGGGTTGTTTTTTGTTCGGAACGCTGAAAATAGAATATTTTTTCAACAAAAAAGAAAAACGCGTCAATAACGCTTGATTTATAAAGAGTTTCATGATATAATCGCTTTACAATTCAATATATGGAGGGCCCAACATTGAGCAAATCTCAACAGGAAATTGCAACTCCGAAAGCTTGCAAGCAGCGCAATTGGGTACTTATTCGCAATACCATTGCGCTGATTTTTGTTTCTTTTTTGGCATTAGGTCTTTTCGCGCTCGGCATTATGCTGCTGTCGGGAAATGCCGTACTGACTATCGCGCTTTTGATAGCGCTATCCATAGCTGTAAGCGTAGTCGCCATAGCCTTTGTAAGGCGAGAGCGTTTGCTCGTAAAAATAATACTCGACGCGCTTACCGGCGAGATAGCCGTTATCCTTATAGCCTACTTTGCGTCGAAGATAACCGCCGCTACGCTTGCAAACAACCTTATATATATAGGAACGATCACCGTTATGGCAGTCGTACTTATATGTTTGAACGTTGTCAAATTGTATGACAAGCCGAACGAAGGTACAAAAAGCACAAGATATATCACTTATGCCGCGACCTTTGTCGCCTTGAGCGTCATATTCAAAATGATAGGAAACGCCATATCGGCAATTTGTCCGCCGACCATGAAAATTTCCTTCGTTTATATTCCCTGGGTGCTCTCGGGCATAGTACTCGGTCCTATCGGCGGAGTAATAACCGCCGTGATAGGCGATCTGCTCGGACAGCTCACCATAGCAACGGGGGGCAGTATAAATCCCCTTACCGCGCTTGCGAACGCGCTGTTTCCGCTCGCGCCCGCGCTCATCTTCAAATTTTTCCGCGGAAAGCACGATAATATCAAACTGCTTATAGGCATGTTGATCTCGCTCGTAGTGTGCACTATGGGTATCGGTGCTTACGCGCTCTATCTTATGTACTATAACGGTATGAATTACTTTGTGTATCTGTTCACAATACGTTCGCCGCAAATGATCGTCATAGCGATCAATTATGTCCTTTGTGCGCTGTTACTGCCCGTAATACGCCGCATGAAACTCAAAAATAACATAAAAGAAGAATAACTTATAAAAGTCTCGAAGTTCATACCGTATTCACAAATATTTCTCTATTTGACGGGGATCGTTTTACAAAAAGCGAGTCCGACTCTACGAACTCGCTATCGAAAAAAAAGGCGTAACGGATAAGGTTTATCGTTACGCCATAAATCAAATTATAAGTTCTTTTAGCCTCAATTTTCCTCGGAAGTTTCGGTCGCTGTCGATTCGGTTTCATTGGTCGTATCGACATTATTGTCGACCGATTCGCCCGATCCGTCTTGTGCATTTTCGGCTTCGCTTTCCTCTTCGGAATGTTCCACCACCGCAACGCACACGACGTTTCCGCCGTCTTTAAGGCGCATTACTCTTACGCCCTGCGTATCGCGTCCGAGCAAGCTGATCTCGCTCGCCTGCATACGGATTATTACACCTGTATCGGAAATTATCATTATGTCGTCGTTCTCGCCCACTTGTTTAAGGTTGATGAGTTTACCCGTGTTCTCGTTGAACTTACCCGCTTTTATGCCCTTGCCTGCTCGCGACTGCAAACGATAATCTTCAATCTCGGAGCGTTTGCCGTAGCCCGCCGAAGATATAGTAAGCACCTTCTTGGACGGGTCGATGACTATCATGTCCACAACCACCTCGTCCTCGTCGAGCTTTATCGAGCGCACGCCTTGGGTGTCGCGGCTCATGGCACGAACGTCGGTTTCGGCAAATCTTATGCACTTGCCCGACGAAGAAGCGAGCAATATTTCGTCGTTGCCTCGGGTGAACTGTACTGAAATAAGCTCGTCGCCCTCGTTAAGGCTTATTGCTATCTTTCCGCCCCTTCTTATGGAATCGAACTCCTCGGTCGAAGTCTTTTTGACGTAGCCCAGCTTTGTCGCCATCATAAGGAAGCCGCCTTCGGAGCCTCTTACGGGTATGACCGCATTGATCTTTTCGCCCTCGCCGAGTTGCAAAAGATTGACTATCGCTCTGCCGCGCGAGGTTCGTTCCGCCTCGGGCACTTCATACGTCTTTATCGCGTACACTCTGCCGAAATTGCTGAACATCAAAAGCCGTTCGTGCGTGTTGGCTATGAACATATTCTCGACAAAGTCGTCCTCTTTGGGCTTATGAGCCGTAATGCCCTTGCCGCCTCGATGCTGGCTCTTGTACTCGTCCACCGGCAATCGCTTGATATAGCCGAAGTGAGTCATCGATACTACGACGTCCTCCTTGTCGATGAGGTCCTCCATATCAATTTCGTCGAATATGGGGCAAAGTTCGGTTCGCCTCGGCGTGTCGTATGTATCCTTTATTTCTATAAGCTCGGTCTTGATAATGTCGAGCACTCTTTGCGGCTTTGCAAGAATGTCTTGAAGATCTTCTATTCTCAAATGCAATTCTTCCAGCTCCTTCCTTAAGCTCTCCACTTCGAGCGCGGTAAGTCTGCCCAGCTTCATTTCCAAAATGGCGTTGGTCTGCTCGTCCGAAAGCAAAAATTCCGCTTGCAACTTCTCGGAAGCCTCCACCTTGTCCTTGCTCTGCTTGATTATTTCGACCACTCTGTCGATATTGTTTTGCGCTATGACAAGCCCCTCGACTATGTGTGCGCGCTTTTGTGCGCGTTCGAGGTCGAACCTCGTGCGCCTTACTATTACGTCCTTTTGATGCTCGAGATAGTAATAGAGCATCTCTTTAAGATTGAGTATCTTCGGTTCGCCGTCCACAAGCGCAAGGAAGGTTATTCCGCCCGTAACTTGCAGATCGGTGAGCTTGAACAACGTATTTAGTACAACTTGCGCCTGTGCGTCACGCTTTATGTCGATGACTACGCGCATACCGAATCTGTCCGACTCTTCCTTTACGTCGGCAATTCCCTCTATGCGCTTATCTTTTACAAGGTCGGCTATACGCTTTATAAGCTCTGCCTTGTTGACTTGATACGGAAGCTCGGTAACTACTATGCGATATCTTGTCTGTCCGCCGGATTGAAATTCTTCGATCTCGGTCTTTGCGCGCGCGATAAAACTGCCCTTGCCCGTAAGATATGCGTGTTTGAGCCCCGCTCTGCCCATTAGCAGTCCGCCCGTAGGATAGTCAGGCGCCGGAACATATTCCATAAGTTCCTCGGATGTTATATCCGGATTGTCGATCAATGCGACTACGCCGTTTATTACCTCGCCGAGATTGTGCGGCGGAATGTTCGTCGCCATACCTACCGCTATTCCGTCACTGCCGTTTACAAGCAAATTCGGGAATCTCGACGGCAAAACCGTGGGCTGCATAAGCGTATCATCGAAGTTCGGATACCAGTCCACCGTTTCCTTATCTATATCGCGAAGCATTTCGCCCGCTATTTTGCTCAATCTTGCCTCGGTATACCTTTGAGCCGCCGGTGGATCGCCGTCCACTGAGCCGAAATTGCCGTGCCCGTCCACAAGAGGATGACGTATGGAAAAGTCTTGTGCAAGTCGCACCAAAGCTCCGTATACCGCCGAATCGCCGTGCGGGTGAAATTTACCCAACACGTCGCCGACTATACGTGCGCACTTACGATAAGGCTTGTCGGAGAACAAATTTAGTTCGCCCATCGCGTAAAGTATACGTCTGTGCACCGGTTTAAGTCCGTCTCGCACGTCGGGTATGGCGCGCGAAACATTTACCGCCATGGCATACGCGATAAACGACGTTTTCATTTGGTCGGACACTTGTACCTTGATGAGCTTTGTATTGTCTATATGCTTGATCTCTTCGTCGGTGAGATTTCTCTTTCTTTCCATAGCTTCCTCCTATATATCCAGATCGGCAACGAGCTTTGCGTTGTCCTCGATAAACTTCCTGCGAAGCTCGGGCATTTCGCCCATGAGCACGGTGAATATCTCGTCAAGTTCGAGCGCGTCCTCCATGTGCACTTCGAGTAGCGTTCTGCTTTCGGGGCTCATGGTAGTGTTCCAAAGCTGATCGGCATTCATTTCGCCCAGACCTTTGTAGCGCTGTATCTCGTAGCCCTTGCGTCCCATTTCGTCGAGCGTTGCATTTAGCTCGTCGTCGGAGTAGCAATACGTGTCCTTATGGTTCTTGCTCACCTTATAAAGTGGCGGTTGCGCTATGTAAACGTGTCCGTTTTCAATAAGCGGCTTCATGTACCTGAAAAAGAAGGTAAGCAACAATATCCTTATATGACTGCCGTCGACATCGGCATCGGTCATGATGATTATCTTGTTGTATCGAAGCTTGTTTTCGTCATACTCCTCGCCTACGCCACAGCCGAACGCGGTGATCATGTTCTTTATTTCCTCGTTTTCAAGCACTTTATTAAGCCTTGTCTTTTCCACGTTGAGTATCTTGCCTCGAAGCGGAAGTATGGCTTGAAAGCGTCTGTCTCGTCCCATCTTTGCCGTGCCGCCCGCGGAATCGCCCTCTACTATATAGATCTCGCAGTGAGAAGCGTCCTTGTCGGTACAATCGGCGAGCTTGCCGGGAAGCGAGGTGCTTTCGAACACGCCCTTGCGCCTCGTAAGCTCACGGGCATTACGAGCGGCGTCCCTTGCCCTTTGAGCCGTAACGCATTTCGATACAAGGTCGCGCGCTTCCTTCGGATTTTCTTCGAGATAAGTACCCAGCCCTTCGGTGAGCGCCTTTGCTACATAGCCGCGCATTTCGGCATTGCCGAGCTTGGTCTTTGTCTGCCCCTCGAACTGCGGCTCGGGGAGCTTGACGCTTATGATAGCAGTAAGACCTTCTCTTACGTCCTCGCCCGATAGTTTTTCCTCATCCTTTATTATCTTGTGTTCGTGCGCGTAATCGTTGATTATCTTTGTAAGGGCTGCCTTAAAGCCTTCGAGGTGCATTCCGCCCTCTTCGTTGTTTATGTTGTTTGCGTAAGCATACAGCACTTCGCTGTAACTGTCGTTGTATTGCATTGCGATCTCGACTATGTTATCGCCGTATTGCTCCTCTATGTACAACGTCTTTGAAAGCAAAGTCGTCTTGGTCTTGTTTAGATAGTCCACAAAGTCGAGGATGCCTCCCGCAAAATGGAAGGTTTCCTCCTTTTCCATTCCCACTCTGTTGTCTTTAAGATGAATGGTAATGCCCTTGTTGAGATACGCCACCTCTCGCAAACGCGTGCGCAAATAGTCGTAATTGAAAATTATGGTGTCGAATATCTCATCGTCGGGATAGAACGTGACCTTTGTGCCCGTCTTGTCGGTCTTGCCCTTTATCGCAAGAGCCCTTTGCGGGATCCCGCGATTGTAGGTTTGCCCGTACACGTTGCCGTTTTGATATACCTCTACTTCGAGCCATTCCGAAAGCGCGTTGACTACCGAAAGTCCCACGCCGTGCAAGCCGCCGCTCACTTTATATCCGCCTCCGCCGAACTTGCCACCCGCATGAAGCTTCGTGAGCACGAGTTCTACTGCCGAAATGCCTTCCTTTTCGTGGATGCCCGTGGGAATACCTCTGCCGTTATCCATGACGGACACGGCGCCGTCGCGCGAGATCTCTACCCAAATGGAATTGCAATAGCCCGCAAGAGCCTCGTCGACGCTGTTGTCCACAAGCTCGATAATAAGATGATGCAAGCCCTTTTCGTCGGTCGTGCCTATATACATACCCGGTCGTTTGCGGACCGGCTCCAAGCCTTCGAGCACCTGTATCTTGCTCGAATCGTAATTTTCCTCTACTTTTATAGACATAAAATATCTCCTTGTCTTATAGGTCAATTATATCATAAAAGCAAAATTTTTACAACCGATTTTAAGGCAATTTTCAAAAATAAAAATTAAAGGTCGCCGTATAAAGGCTTGTAATAGCCCTAAAATCCGCGCGACCTTCAAATCGACAATATTTTCGTCTGTAAAAAAAGCACATACTCGCTTGATTCATGGCTCACTCATTTATAAAATTATTTTTGTACAACTTTTGAGGTCCATAGCAGAATGGTGATCCCATTGGCAAAATTGCGTACCATGCTCGGCTTGTTCCACCACATCCTTATGGCAGTTGCGAATTATTCGGTTCTTCCGTCACTTCAAGGCGACTTGCCGATAAATGCCCTATGCCTTTTTTATTCCGACGGCGCGCGCCTATTAATTCGTGCAACCATTTGAATTTGAACTTGCGTGCAGCAACGCCGAGCAATAGAAGAATAATGGCACTTATAAACAGATAAATTCTCGGGTCGAAATCTTTGACCAGTAGTTGGAAGTTATCCATGATGATCTCGGCTTCATAGACAAACTTCTCTTCACCCTCTACGTCATCCCGCGATGAGAGAGCAATCATAAGATTTTTGCCATTTGTGAACGAATCACTTTCGGTAAGGTACTCCTTTGAATAGGAAAAAGCCCTATATGTTTTGAGGATGGCGCTACATGCGTTTTCTGCCGCCGTAACGTCTTGCGCAAACGGATCAAAGGAGCGCGGCACTTTGACAACGGTTACGCAATAGATCCCTTCAACTTTATTTTCAAAGGTAAACCTGTTGCCGCCTGGCGATAACGAGGACAAGTCGAACCGCGCTACCATTCCGCCCATCGTACCTTTGGGGTGTTCGACATATGCCACGAGCTTTTTGTCCGGCTCTTTTTCGCTGTCAAAGTTGAAAACGCTCACCTGCGTTCGGTAATTATCCTCTATCATCCGTGCATCAAGGGTATTTAGGGTCACGTCCACAGTGGACATCAGCCCGAATATTATATTCTCGAGGATCTTTCTGCCGTTTTCGTTTTCAAGGAGCGAACTGCCCCACGGATTACCGAGGTCGCACATATAGCTGCCGACCCTTCCCATACCGAATTTCCACTCGGCATAAAGAGGCACATACTCGGCGATAAGCGGGTTTTTAACGCTGTTATAGCCTTTTAGAGCGGTGGTGAAGTAGCCGCCGAGCTTAATTTTTTTCAACTCTTTCTCGTCAACGCCATTGAACACGTCGGTGTGCTCGTTGACTTCTATGTTATACTCCTCCTTTATTGCGCCAGAGAGTTCCTCGTCGAAGCCAAGGTCGTCCCAGAACAATTCGGGAAGTTCGGACGCTGAGTTGATGTTGTGAACTTTGGCGTACAAGTGCTCCCTATCCCTATCGTTAATACGCCCATTGCCAAATACCGCAACGGTAGATGTCAGATGCAGACCCGCCATTTCAACGCCTAAATGCCACGGCCAATAGGCGTCGTAACCGTCGGCGATCGCGCCGTCTGTAAGTATGAGCAAATGTTGACGGCGTATTTCCGGACCGAGCCCCTTAAACAAGCGCAATGCTTCTTCGAGAGCGGGTTTTAAGCTTGTATTGCCGCTGTATCTGTTGGCGATATCTCTTATCGCCCTTTGTACCATGGGTTTTTTGGACATGGGGGTCATTTCGAGAGGCGTTTCGTACGTATCGCCGAATATCGTTGCAGCCACATAATCTCTGGGCGAAAGCATATCTATACAGGCGAGCGCGGCCTCTACCGACTTGTCTACGAGCGAGCCGTTTTCGTCTTCGTGTTCGACCATTGAACCCGAGCAGTCAACGATTACCACCAAAGCGAGTGGAGGCTTATAATCGATTACGTTGACCGGAAGCATCTGCTGGAAAATGGTGTCCTCCATATCATCTTTATTGTAAGCGTGCGCCACGCCGTGTTCAACACCTGTCGAATCTTGAATATAAGTATATTCGCCGTTTTCGTCTCTTTCAAGCCCGCCTACAGTAAACAGTCCGCCGCCGTAATCCTCAACATATTTTCGGAGGTTTTGCCAAAAGTCAATGTCAAAATCGTTGCTTGCAATATTGACGAGAATGATCTCGTCATATAGCAACATTTGATCAAGCGTACGGGGAATGCTGTCTTTTTCGTTAAATTTCGTTTTGACGTCGAGTTCTATCTTCCCGGAGTCTATTTTTTCCCGAAACATGTCTTGAATACCTTTTGACTCGTCCTCGTAATACTCGATAACAAGTATCTTGTAGTCCTCATCGAGGTCGAAATAAGTATAATAGACGTTGTTTTGGTCGAGATTATCTTCTTCGCTTGTCAATGTAAACTTTATCTCATGGTGTCCTGCCGAGGTAAATTTGTAATCATATGCAATTGTAGTAACGCCTATCGGCAACGCTTTTTGGACCGGAGGAAAATTTATTACCTCGGCGCCCTTTGTGTCACTGAGCGAAAGGGTCACGTTGCCCTTTAATGCGCTCTTTACTTCGACTTTGAAAGTAACGGCGTCTCCTATGTTAAAGGTGCGATCCGGGTAAGTTACGCTTGATATCCATATATCGGGTACCTGCTCGCTGCCGAAAAATGTGGAATCTACTCTTACGCCATCCATCATGATCCTGCGGACTACCGACTGAGCCTGTTGGTCTGTTTCGATGCCGTCGCTAATCACGACTATCCTCGCCGATTCGGGATGAGTAATGACCGGAACATCATCGCCGCTCGTTTCGTTGACGGGATCCCAGCAGAACGTGAGCGCGGCACAAATGTCGGTGGCGGTAGTATCGTTGGGCAGAGACGCTTTTAGATATGCGTCAAACGCCTGATCCGCGTCGTATATGCCGGGCTCGAGAGCAACCTTTTGGTCATAGCCGAACGTAACTATGGAAGTCTTACACCTCCCGTCGTTGGCCTCGAGAAGTTCGTATACAAATTTGTCGGCGCGTTCCTTTAAAGATCCTGCGGAAAATGATGAGTCGACCAAAATGACCAACTCGTTGCGCTCGTTGGGAAGTTCACAAGAAAAGTATATGCCTGCAAGAGCGAATATACATAGAACAATCGCCAAGCAATGCAAGACGAGCGCAGTTATACGGTTGCGAGTGCGTCTGTACTCCTTTTTCAGTCTGAAATGGAGAATAAAGGGCACGGCGAGCGCGGGAATGAGCAGCAACAACAGCCATGGGCTTACAGAAAATCTTATTGCGAATTCCGACATATTCTTCTCCTTTATTATCTTCCCACTATATCGCGATGTTGCAGCCAATACTCGGCAAAGAGTAGGACTACAACCAAAACAGCGAACCAAACAAATATATCCTTACCCATCTCCTTGGTGTATTCGGAGTTCATTATCCTGAAATTTAGGTCTGCAATCCTAAACAAACTCGACTCGACAACGGGAATTCTGACATAAACCTTTCTGACCTCGTCCGGCTTATTTAACGAGAATTTGGTCGTAAAAGTATATGTTCCAAGCTCGTCGAGGGTCACTTCGTTTGGGAACTCGGTAAGGAGCGAAACGGTTTCGCCTTGCATATTTTGGACGATTAGCGATGAGCCCTTGCAGTTTACCTTGGCTTTATCGCCTATTTCAAAGCAATACTGCGAAAGTGTGACCGGCATATAGAAGTCTATCATATTGGACAAGAAGAATAAGAAATCTTGCGGCCTTGTGGTGAAGTTGGACATGTTTACGCTGAACGTCATTACGAGTATCTTCGAAGTATGCCAATTCCTCGCAAATACTACAGGGTCGTCGCCGCAGTACATGACGGGCACAAATCCCGAATTTGGCACCGCCTCAAACAAATTATAAGCGGATATGCCAAGCTCCTCCACCATGACCCGGTTGGTTAGCATATGCGGCGTGCCGTACGACAGATTTACAAGCTTTCCGAGCTCTTTGTGCTCCTTATATTCAAGCCCTATGGCGCTGCCGATTTCCATCATGCTTTCTTTATCCGGATCGAGCAATACGGTAATGCCGTCTCCCGGCAGACCTCTAAGTCCCAATTCCGCTATCTTTTCGGGGATCTTATGCTCATACATATAAATATCGCTGTCTTTGTTTTTGGCGTATTCTTCATCTATGGTCGAAGTGAATATGATGTCGCGCGTGGACTCGAATCGTTGCACGATGGGTCTTATGCCGGAAGCGAAGAATATGTTTCTGTTATCTTTGTCTACATAGTGCTCTATGGCAACGCGGTCTCTCTGCCCACCGTAAACCAAAAGCGTATCGTCGTCAGGCAACGAGTCGTTAAGCCCTCGAAACTGCACGAACGTTTCTTCGAAATTCCCGACAACGTTGTCAGGACTGCCGCCTATCTCCTCATTCGTCGCGTTGACTACAAGATTGATATGCTGTATTAGTTCCTCTCCGTTTGCGTCCACGTTGAAAGTGATAGGTATATTGAGGGAAATGTCAAACGCTCCGGCGCCGTTATCTATATTTCTTATTTCAAAGTAAAGAAGGGTCTCCATAGAAACCTTGCCGTAAGCCGCTACGTCTAAATAAAAAACATATTGGTTTTGCTCGTAAGAAGCAACACAATCGTAAATGCCTATATTCCACTCTTTATCGTTGTCGGCGAGGTTGACAACCGTAACCGCGTCGCCCATATACCCGAGTTCTGTCCCCGAAAAGACGGTGATTTTGGCGGTGGGATTATGTATGACCCTGTCCTCAGCGAGGAGCATTGCGGCTTCAAGGTCGGAACTGCCGTAGGTACATTCCGCATTGTCGAGAATATCAATTACATCGGAATAGCTGTGTCTGTCTGCGTCGTCGATGATAAATTCGGGGGTCTTACCCGCCAAAATGACGGATATGCTACCACCCTGCCTTATCAATACTTCGTCGACAAGAAGTTTTGTCTGATCTATCGCCCTATCAAAGCGCGTTTCGCCAGTCGTCTTGATGAGTTTACTGCGCATACTCGCAGACGCGTCTATAACTACCACACATTCGTTGCTCTCTTTTATGTTCTCTTCGGCAATAAGATGCGGAGACGCTATGATCGTGGCGCAAGCGGCAATCGCAAGCGCCTGCAACAGGAAGATAAGCCAATCTTTGAACGGCTCGATGGGCATCTTTTTGCGGCGGTATTTCTGACTGCGTATCCACATGAAAGTGCTCGGCAAAAGTCGCCTTGTATACTTGGGCCGTAAAATGTATATCAAGACAAGAACGCCGATTCCCAAAAGCCCCAAAAAGCCGAGGGGTATCAACCATTGAAGCGTCATGTCAACCTCCCATACAGCCCGATGTCGAGGAGTCGCTTAAACAGCATATCCTCTATGGGCACTCCTGTCGAAACGGTAATAAAATCGATACCGAGTTTCATCGAAAAGGTCTTGATTTCTTCCAGATATTCGTCCATAGCTTGATTATATGCCGAAATCATCTGCCTGCCTATTCTGAGTCTTAAATGTCTGCCGTCGACAAGATGTTCGGTTTCGGAGTCGATGAGCTCTGTTCTACCGTTAAAAGAGGGGCGAAGCTCGTCGGGCAGAAGCGTCTGAACAAGCAAAACCTGATGGTTTTTAAAAGTTAAATAATTTACAGCCTTTTGCCAATCGTTTTCGGTAAAGAAGTCGGAAATAATTACGCTCATCCCATCATTGCCGCTGATAGCCGGCATCGAGAGAATAGCGTCGCTTATTTTGGCGTCACCCTCGAACTTTACACCGGCAAGGTTTTCGATTACCGAGAAAAAGGCGTTTTTACCTACTAAGAATCCGAACGGATTTTGGCACTTGTCCTCGTTTATGAGGTAAAAACTAACCTTGTCCATATTTCGCACTCCGAGGTAGCCGAAAGCCGCGGCAACGCGTATCGCGTATTCCGCTTTTTCTCTGACCGCGCCCATAGAACGGGAACAATCGAGAAATATCCTTATGTGCATACGGCGTTCGTCGGTAAAAAGCTTAATAAAGTATCTTTTGAAACGACCGAAAAGATTCCAATCGATTTTTCTGATGTCGTCTCCGAGAACGTATTCTCTGAAATCCGCAAACTCGACGGTCTGACCGTACGACTTTATTCTGTGCGTACCTCCGAAAATACCCATCAGACTCGATTTGAAATGAAGCGACAGCACTTCAAGCTGATCGAAAAATTCGTCGCTGAGAAAATTTTTCATTAATTGTCTTTCGATTCCTCCATCAGTATGTCGAGATAACGAAGAAACATATCTTTCTCTTCCTGAGAGAGTGTGTCGTCTTTCAATATCGCATCCTTCGCGGCTTCGTAGTCTATCTCGTTGTGATAATCTGTTTTTCCGTCGATAACGGTGTTGTTGTCATGTGCGGTCGAGCCGCTTGCACCGCCGCCGCCTTCGCCTTCACCGTCTTCTCCGTTACCGTCGTCGCCGCCTTCGCCATGTTGACCGTTTCCTGCGCTGCCGCCTTGTTGACCGCCTTGTTGACCGCCTGCTTCGCCTCCTTCCTCGCCGCCACCCTCTTCACCGGGTCCAACAGTTATTTCTTTTGCGAAAAACGCCGTTACAGAAAAACTTGACATTACGTTTATGTCTTGACGCTCGGCGGTGAATTTGCCGTCAGACCAAAATGTGAACACATAGCCTTCTTCGGGTACGGCTACGACTGCCGTGGCATTGCCGCCCTTAGTAAGCACCTGATAAGTCTTGCCGCTTATACTCCCGTGTTCACCTGCCTCGTAGAGTACGCTGACCATATCATCTTCTTCATC
>CANQUR010000003.1 GCA_947627075.1 uncultured Clostridia bacterium | reverse complement strand
GCATTGGGCAAAAGATCCCTCGTGAGCAAGACCGCATTGCCTTGTCGCTCATCGCTCGTAAGGCACCCGTCCATAAACAAGTGAGACGCAAAGACGTTTACGCCTACTCCGAAACATTCGGTGCATTTGCTTATGAGTGCCGAAGCGAATTTGGGGTAGTCCTCGTATTGCCCCGGCATGAACTTTTCCATTCGGCTGCGCGACGGAAACGGTAAAGCCGCGAGATTCAATCTTTCTCCGCTCAAATCGAATTTGAGCCAGCCGAAGCCGCCCTTTACCTCGTCGGTCGAAATACGCGTGTTGTTTAAGCCGCCTATAAGATATATGCCGGACGATTTAGCCACCGCAAAAGGAGCCGCAAGTCGGTCGGCGTCATCGTGATTGCCCGCAAGCACGACGACCGGACGTCCCTTCGCAAGCATGAGTGCGCCCTTGTAAAAGAGTTCTTCCGCTTCTGCCGAAGGAACTGCTGTATCGAACACATCACCGGCGATTATCACTATGTCGACTCGCTCTCGGTCGCATAGCTCTGCAAGTTCGAATATGGCGTCCTGTTGCTCGCTCAATCTTATTTTATTTTCAAGTCTTTTGCCGAGATGCCAATCGGCTGTATGCGCTATCTTCATAAAAAACCTCTTTTGGTACTATGCCGTTCACGAGCATACAAGATGTTGTGAACGTTTTTTTACGATATTTTTTGCTTGAAAAAAATCGCTTTTTATGTTACAATTTGTTATAAGATATTATATATCAAACGGCTGATTAAAGCAAGTGATTTTGTCGGGAGTTAATATGTTCGCAAAGCTGTCAAGAGAAAAAAATCAAATACGAAATGTAGAACTCGATAATCTTTTTATTACCGAGTATATGCCGTATGCGCCCGAAAACTATGTCAAGATATACATTGTTGGCTTGTCCCTTGCTTATACGCCCGAAAACAACATCGAGCAGATTTCCATCTTGCTCGGTTTGGACAAGTCGGTCATAATGGAAGCGTTCGGATATTGGAGCGAGCAAGGTATCGTAAACATACTGTCCTCCGACCCGCCCGAAATAGAATATCTCGAAGTAAAACCGTTAAGCGCTCAAGTGAAGAAATTCAGCAAGACAAAATACGAATCCTTTAATAATCAACTGCATGCAATGCTTCCGCACAGAAGCTTTTTGCCCAGCGAATATAACGAATATTACAGCATAATGGAGCTTTTGCATATAGATGTCGACGCTATGCTCGCCATAATCGCTTACTGTGTGAGATTAAAGGGCGAAAGTATCGGTTATCCTTACATACTTGCCGTAGCTCGTAACCTCGCTTATCAAGGGGCAACCAACTTCGAACGCGTAAACGAAAAATTGAACGAGCTTTCTTTGTATCAGTCCGAGCTGTCGGCAATTCTCAAAGCGCTCGGTTCCAAAAAAACGCCCGACCACAATGACAGTCAACTTTACGTCAAATGGACCAAGGCGCTAGGTTTTACTCCCGAGGTAATCATTCGTGTGGCAAAAGACCTTAAAAAGGGCGGCATGGAAAGGTTGGATACAAAACTTACGAAATATTACGAAAATCACGTTTTCTCGATCGACGAAATCAATGCGTATAATGCCAATCGCGACAGACTTTACGCCTTGACAAAGGAAATAACGCGAATACTCGGAATATATCTCGAACAGCTCGACTACACAATAGAGACTTATACCAATAAATGGCTGTCCTTCGGCTTTGACGACGACACGCTCATACTTATAGCAAAATATTGCTACGCGCACGATATGCGTACTCTATCGGTCATGGACGAAACGGTCAAAAAGTTCTATCGACAAGGCTTGCTTACCGAAAATTCCATTAATTCGTTTATAAGCGAAGCGGTGTCCATCGACGAAGACATAAAACGCATACTTTCTCTCGCGGGCATAAATCGAAATATCACGGCTTGGGATCGAGATTATTACAGAACCTGGACCTATTCTTGGAAAATGCCGCTCGACGTCATAGAATATGCGGCAACGCTTGCCGAAGGAAAAGGCAATGTGAGCGCTTACATAAACGCCATACTCGCCTCTTGGCACGAGCAAAATGTCACATCCATAGAAGAAGCAAAAAAATGCTCCTACGGCGAGCCGAAGGAAAAACAAAACGTCGTCACCGCAAAAAGTGCC
Organism: uncultured Clostridia bacterium; assembly: GCA_947627075.1. Classification (GTDB taxonomy): domain Bacteria; phylum Bacillota; class Clostridia; order Christensenellales; family Pumilibacteraceae; genus CAG-552. Next base: position 34,776 of record CANQUR010000003.1, on the reverse strand, counting down.
GAACAATTGAGCGCATTGTTTGCTCACCTCGACCCGGAGGATATTTAACATATGGACTACAAAAAGGCTATAATCGGAAAAGTTTCGAGGCGCAAGCAACGCGAGACCGAAGCCCATCTTATGTATCTCGAGCTTTTGCGCCGCCATCCCGATCTGTATGAGACCGAAAAAGCCATTCGAGGGCTTTTAATGGATGGTGTAAAAGGAAAAAGTACGGACAGCAAGACCTTGGATACTCTCAAGCACAAGCGCGAAGAAATTCTTACAAGTCTCGGAGTCACCAAAGAAATGCTCGATCCTCCTTATGAATGCAACAAATGCCGCGATACGGGACTTATTGACGGCAAGCCTTGCAGTTGTATTATAAAAAGCTGTACGACCGACGGAATGGAGACAACGGCAAATTTCGAAGCTTCCGATCTCGACATCTTTCCGCCGCATGAAAGAGAAAGGATCGGCAAGATCTACGATACGGCAAAGGCGTTTTGCGAAAAATTCCCTTTTACAAATAAACTGAATCTCATTTTTATGGGCAAATGCGGTTCCGGCAAGACTTTTCTTGCCTCTTGTATTGCGTCCGCGCTGTCAAAAAACGGTTTCAGCGTAATAATGCTTTCGTCGTTTGCCTTCGTAAACAGAATGCTCAAATATCACACGACCTTCGACGAGGATAAGCTTGCCTATCTCGAACCGCTTATAGATTGCGATCTGTTGATAATCGACGATCTCGGCAGTGAAAATATATTCAAAAACGTGACGGTGGAATATCTCTTTCATGTCGTAAACGAACGTATGAATGCCGGTAAGCATACCGTATTTACCACTAATCTCGACGACGACATGATACGGACGCGCTACGGCGAACGCACATATTCGCGCCTATTCGGCTCGCGCCAAAGTGCCGGCTTCGCCTTGTCCGACAAAGACCTTCGAACTTCGGAATATGCAAAACCGAACGCCCGCACCAAGCGCTCGTAATATTATTTCAAAATACCGTAAACGTACAAAAGACACTTTGCATAAGCGAAGTGCCTTTTTTGTTTGCTGTAAAGCATGTTTCATCGCTCTCGCCTATGCTTATTTATTGCTTTGTATATGCCGAAAACAGCGACAAACGAAAGCGGCACAATTATCAACCTTGCCAAAATATTGAGAATTCCCGATTGGAATATATCCAAGGTCGAGCGATTGCCGTCGGACAAACTTTCATCCTTCAAATAAATATACAAATATCTTACGCTATCTTTATTCTCGTTGCCGTTCCATATATAACACTCTTGCTCTTTGTCATATGAAAATTCGGGTGCTCTGACTGAAAACGGAGTGGTCAACATAATTTGAGTGTTATCGATATATGTGTCTTTGGCAAACGAAAGATCGACGTAGTATACATAAGTATATCCATTGATATAATTAGTTTCGATATACAAGGGTTCGACAGGCATAGATATCTCGCATTCCGCGCTGTGCCCTGCCCCTACATGAATAGTAAATTCCGAAAATTCAGCCAAGCTACTTTCAAGCTCTGAAAAATTGATTATCCCACCCTTGTATCTGCTGCCGTCATTGATTTGAGAAGCAACTATATTGAACCAATCGACTTGGGATATTTCATTCTTGCGTATGCTGTCCGTAAACTCCAATAAAGTCATGTTCTCTTTGCCCACAAATTCATAGCTGCCATTTGCTCCTATTAAGTTCTCTTTTTCCGAAAAACTTATTTCGAGCGTAGACGGCTCTCCTCCTATCGCATAAAAAACGAACATTTCGTCATACAAGTCGTCGTAAACGGTTATTTTCTGTCCGATATCCGTTTTGTAGTATTTTTCGGTCACTATACAAGTGTCGGGAGCAATTTCAAGAGATATACATGCGTTTGCAGTAAAGGCGTCGGCGTTGAGTCGATATGTATATTTGATTACCGGCTTATTCGGATCGGAAATAAATTCGTCTCTTAACGTATATGCGCTGTAAAGATAATTGTTCATGTCGCGATAATACGCATATCTGAGATTTGTAGAAACGATTTTTTTATCCACTGCTACTGATAGATCCTCGCCCGAATAAGGAATATAGCATTGTATGTCGCGCTCGGTATCCGTCACGTCCGATATTGTGAAACTTTGAATAAATTCCCCGGAGTCGGCTTCGGAAAACTCCAGCTTTAACTGTGTTCGAATATCCGCTTTGGTATCAACGATCGCAATTGGTACTATGTGCATCGACATCATCGGCGCAGGTGCGGATGACGCAAAAACAGCGTCGGTCGGGCTTACCGAAAGTCCGACTAACGCTGCCAAAATCATTATAAAAATAAACTTTTCGAAAGATTTCAAAATGATCCCTTCTATCTTAAGCGATATTATAGATCGTAATAGAGTTCGAATTCCACCGGCGTAGGTATCTTGTTGATCTTGTCAAGCTCTTTACGCTTTTTGTCTATCCAAAGTTTTATAAGTCTTACGGGGAAAACTCCGTCCTTTACAAGATACTCATGATCCTTTTCGAGTGCGTTGAGCGCTTCATCAAGCGAAGTGGGAAGATGTTGGATCCTCTTTTTCTCCTTGTCGCTTAAATCAAAGAGGTTAAAGTCGAACGGACCCCAACCGTTTTTACGGGGATCTATCTTGTTTACAACTCCGTCAAGTCCCGCCATTAAAATCGCGGCATAGGCATAGTACGGATTGCAGGTTGCGTCGGGATTGCGAAGTTCGAAACGCTTCTTGTCGGGCGACTTTGCATAGGCAGGTATACGAATTACGGAGCTACGGTTAGCGGTCGCATAGCCTATTGTTGCGGGAGCCTCGAAGCCGGGCACAAGACGTTTATATGAGTTTGTGGACGGGTTCGTGAAAGCGCAAAGGCTTGCCGCGTGTTTCAAAAGTCCTCCCATAAAGTAGTGTGCGGTTTCGCTGAGTTGCGAATAGCCGTTCTCATCATAGAATACGGGCTTGCCGTCCTTAAAGAGGAGCATATGTACATGCATTCCGTTTCCCGCCTCGCCGTAGATTGGCTTCGGCATAAACGTTGCGGTCATGCCTTCGGCTATAGCTTGATTTTTTACGATGTACTTGACTATCATGGTATTATCTGCCATCTTGGTCATATCGCCGAGCTCGACCTCGATCTCGACCTGTCCCGGTCCGCCTACCTCATGATGATGATATTTTACCTTTACGCCCCAATCCTCGAGCATCATACACATACGACTGCGAATATCGTATGTAATATCTTGCGGCTTGCAAGCATGATAACCGCCCTTGTGAGGAGTGTGATAACCGTTATTTTGTGACTCGTCGTCGCCGCTATTCCAATCGGCTTCCCACGCGTCTACATGATACATTGCCTTATCCGGTCTGTTTTCGAACGCCACATGATCGAAAAGATGGAATTCGAATTCCGGTCCTATTACCATTCTGTCGGCGATCCCTGTCTTGCGCATATAATCCTCGGCGGCAAGCGCAACGTTACGCGGATATTGATCGAATCTGCTGTTGTTTGCATCTATTATTCTGACATCGCCCGACATGGTAAGCGTGGGGATCTCGGCGAACGGATCGATAACCGCCGAGCTGATAATGGGTATGAACACCATATCGCTCTTTTCTACCGGGGCAAAACCGTAATTGGATCCGTCGAAGCCAATACCGTATTTCATGGTATCTTCGTTGAATCTCGTTACTGGAATGGACAAATGATGCCATCTGCCGTCAATGTCTACCATCTTAAAGTCGATCATCTTGATCCCTTTCTCTTCACAAAAAGCCAATACTTCTTGTATGTTTTTAAGCATTATGAATTTCACTCCTTTAAGCAACTTTTTTGCCAAATAAGACTGCCGTATAGGCAACTCTACAAGTTAATTATAACATATAAAAAATGCTTCGTCAATCACTTTTACAAAAACTTTATGCTAATATGACAATAATTATCGTCCAAAAAAGCATAAAATTCCGACGATAAATATTTTTTAGAAAAAAATTTCAAAACCGTTTGATTTTATTTGACAAACGCCTTCTTATTTGTTATTATATGTAAGCTGTTTACGCGCGTGGGGGTATAGCTCAGCTGGTAGAGCACCTGCCCTGCAAGCAGGGGGTCAGCGGTTCGATCCCGCTTACCTCCACCATGTAAGCGCAAATGCGAAGATAAAAAATCATAGCTCTGTCGGTCAGAGCACCACCGTGCAACATTGCGTTAGCAAATAAGGTGAGGGTCGGTGTGTAATAATGTAAATAAAGGATTGTAGCTCAGCCGGTTAGAGCACCACCCTGATAAGGTGGGGGTCGGTGGTTCGAGTCCACTCAATCCTACCAAAAGTGACGAAGGTCACTTTTTTTGTTTCCGTAAATAAGTGAGGGTCGGTGTGTAATAATATAATTAAAGGATTGTAGTTCAGCCGGTTAGAGCACCACCCTGCAACATTGCGTTAGCAAATAAGTGGAGGTCGGTGTGTAACTTCGCTCCGCTCCGTGAATATGGCTTCGCCGTATGTGACGCGTCCACTCAATCCTACCAAAAGTGACGAAGGTCACTTTTTTTGTTTCCGTAAATTAGGTGGGGGTCGGTGTGTAATAATCTAATTAAAGGTTTGTAGCTCAGTCGGTTAGAGCATCACCCTGCAACATTGCGTTAGCAAATAAGTGGAGGTCGGTGTGTAACTTCGCTCCGCTCCGTGAATACGGCTTCGCCGTATGTGACGCGTCCACTCTTCCCTACCAAAAAAAAGAATTATCTCCCTTATCTCAGCATCTCAAAATCTGTAGGGTTGAAAATCTAAAATCCGTCGGATTAATGAAACAAAATCTGTCGGGTTGAAAATCCAAAATCTGTCGGAATGGGCTTGCTTCTTTACGAAAAACGTGCTATAATAAGTAAAAAGAAGCGAGAGGTTTTGCGATGACAAAAATTATCGGGGAGAACAATTACAAGCCAAGAGTCGTGGATAGCACTATTGAACGGTATCTTTCGACGTTTGGAGCCGTTGTTTTCAAAAGTGACTAAGGTCACTTTTTTCTTTGCTATTCTACCCTTTTGTCAAAAATCTTTTTATTTCGTCTATACGCACTTTTATAGCGTCCAATTCATCGAGAGCGTCGCTCATATTTCTTAAATTTCTATCGGAGACACCCAAAAGATAGTCGCAGGTTACTCCGAAAAATTCCGCAAGCTTAATAATTGCCCAACTGTCGGGATTTGTTTTTCCCGTTTCGTAGTTCGATAATGTCTTTTGATCTATATTTGTTGCTTGCGAAACATCGATTTGACGCAGATCTCTATCCTCTCGCAATTCTCTCAATCTGTTCATACTAATATTTTTCTCCACGCAAGTAATTTTACTATGAATATACTTTATTTCGCTTGACATGGAAATTTTTTACTGTTATAATGAGTTTATAGAAATTTTTTACTACAAAAGGAGAAAAAATATGTATTGTAAAAATTGCGGAAACAATATCGACGACAATACGGTCATATGCCCGAAATGCGGCGTCGCTACGGGAAAAAGTACTATTGCCGATCAAAACAAAACCAATACGCTTGCAATAGTGGGCTTCGTACTTTCGTTTTTAGTTGCCATCGCGGGGCTTATCTGCTCTGTCATCGCACGCAAACAAATTCGTGAATCGGGAGAAAAAGGCATGGGGCTTGCCACTGCGGGCATGATAATCTCTATAATAAGTTTGGTTTTGGAATTCATAAGCATCATAATTTACATAGTGACTTTTGCGGCGCTGATTGCATGATCGATAGCCGAAAATCAAAAACAAAAGAAATGACAGGTATTGCCTGTCGTTTTTTTTATGTTTACAAAGTTAAAGCGATTGTTTACGAATAAAACAATTTACTTTAACAAAAAAATATGCTATAATTTCAAAGTCGAATTGACGCAAATCGAAAGGAATTACAGTGAAATATTCAAAACTTTCTTTATCCATTCTATTGCTTGTGATCTCCATGTGCCATTATTTTATATGGGGAGACGTTTTATGGATAATTTACAGTTTGATATATTTGATACTGTGCCTGTATCAGCTATTTCACGGCCTTACATACAAGTTACAGATAGTCGTCTTTTTATACATCGCCATTATGTTTGCAAGCCTTGTATCATATGAGATAACTCAAGGTTTTTCAAAAATCACCCGTTCGTTTTTTACCATATACACTATATCGCTTGGTCTTACTTGCGTTTGGGAAGCAATCGTTTTATTCCTCGCGATCAAAGACAAAATCGAAAAAAACGAAAGACAATAAATTATTGCGGCGAAATCGTCAAACAAAATCCCCTATTCGGTCGAACGCTTTCCTTTCCGTTAAAAAACGATTTACTTAAATGAAAAAAATATGTTACAATTTCAAGCAGAGATAAGGAGAAATTTCATATGAATATTTTGGTGACGGGCGGAACCGGTTTTATCGGCAGTCATACCGTTGTTGAGCTGATAAATAACGGACACAACGCCATTTTAATGGACAACCTTATAAATTCGAGCGAAATAGTCTTGAAGCGGATCGAAAAAATAACGGGCATAATGCCTACTTTTTATAAGGTCGATATGCTCGACAAAGAAAAGCTTGGCGAAATTTTCGATAAAGAACATATAGATTGTGTAATACACTTTGCCGGTCTGAAGGCGGTCGGAGAATCGGTCAAGGAGCCTTACAAGTACTACAACAACAACCTTTGCGGCTCGCTCAACCTTATTGAAGCGATGAATAGACACGGCGTAAAAAATATAATTTTTTCTTCCTCCGCGACGGTTTACGGCAAGAATGTGATCGTACCCATCACCGAAGAATGTCCGAAGGGCGAATGTACAAATCCTTACGGCTGGACAAAGTCCATGCTCGAACAAATTTTCTGCGATATTCAAAAGGCGGACGAAAAGTGGAATGTGGTTTTGCTTCGCTATTTTAATCCGATAGGAGCGCACCCGAGCGGACTTATAGGCGAAGATCCGAACGGCATTCCCAACAATCTCATGCCGTTTATAACGCAAGTCGCCATAGGCAAACTCAAAGAACTCGGCATATTCGGTAATGATTACGATACGCCGGACGGCACGGGAGTACGCGACTATATTCACGTGGTAGACCTTGCCAAAGCTCATGTAAAGGCGCTTAAAAAGATAGAGGACAATTCGGGGCTTTCGATATATAATCTCGGCACAGGCAACGGTTACAGCGTTTTGGATGTGGTCAAAAGTTTCGAAAAGGTGAACGGCATAAAAATACCCTACTCATTTAAGCCGCGTCGAGCGGGCGACATAGCCTCATGCTATGCGAGCGCGAACAAAGCTTATTCGGAGCTTGGATGGAAAGCCGAGTTTGACATTGACGATATGGTGCGAGACAGCTGGAATTTTCAAAAAAAGAACCCGAACGGATACGGGGATCAATAAGACACGCTTACAAGAAAAGAAGTCGATGAAAACAAGGTCATCGACTTTTTTATTTGCATAAGCTCAAAATATATTCGGCAATATTTCTTGCTCCGTTTTGATTTTTGTCTATTTTCTTTTCGTTTTCGATATATCGATCGAGGATAGTTCTGTCGTCGATACAGCGTTCTATAAATTTTCTTGCCTTGACTTTATTTTTTATCACGCAACCGCAATCGAGCTTATCGACAAAAAGTTCCTTGGTCGTCTTTTCGATCTTGTTTGCCCAATAATTTATAACAAAAGGCGTTTGCATAAAAACACTGTCGAGCACGGCATTGGGACCGGCTTTTGTAACAAACAGATCGCTTGCCTTAAACAATTCCTCGATATTTTTCACCAAGCCGAACGGCATCAATTTGACGTTTTGAGGCATTTCGGCGCTCAATTTTACGAGCATATCGTACTTCTGTTTGCTTTTGCCCGCAATGGCAAGCACAGTAAGCGGTTTGGAGCAATTTGCAAACTCGCGCACAAAGCTTTCGAGTTTTGCTTGAGCATACGCACCGTCGGCGATCTTCACCACGAATGCGTCCGTATCGATGCCGTATTTGCTTCTGTAATAGCTTTTGCTTTCGTTAGCGTTCAAAATATTTTGTCGAGCAATAAAAGGTACTTGCATGACGTTTTCCGTTTTGAACTTGCTTTTTATCGCTTGTTTGTAAGCAATATCGTTATTTACTATAAAGCGATCCACCCTTCTGCACCACCATCCGTGCACATTGTTATCCGGATCGTAAGTAACTACCTTGCATGAAGGGTCTATCTTTTCGCGATAATACACCGACGCATATGATGTGAAATAATGCGTATCTATGATAATATCGGGCTTTATCTCCTTGAGCTTCTTGACATAGATCGTCATTTGCTTGCGATAAACGGTTGAATGTACAAGCTTCAAAGTATTCTGCGAACCGATGATCTTCATAGACGCCAACTGTATATTGGAATGCAACGGCGCCTTGCTTGCCTTTTGCGTCTCGCTTATGAGAAATTTTTCAAATTTATCCAGATATTCGTCTTCTTTGAAAATGTCCTTTGTAACGATCTCCATACTGCCGTCGTTTATGACATTCAGCGCGTCCAAAATAGCTTGGGCTGCTATGATATGCCCAAGTCCGGCTTCTACAAAAGTTACAAGAACTCTTTTCATAATAAATAGAATACCACAAACTACAGTAAAAAGTAAATTATTTTCAAGCAAGAAATCATAAAAAAGTATTGCTCTATATGTAATTTTTATAAAAGCCCTTCTTCATTCCTGCAAAGTAATGCGATACCCGCAATTAAGCTTTGAAAAATCAATACGCATATCTTAAATCCCGTACCCATATGCAAATTGTATTTGCACGATTTGAATACATGAACAGTCATTGGTATCATCCAAGCTAACGGTATTATCAACCAGCCTGAAGCAATACAAGATATGATCATAAATATTTTGGCTAATAATTCTACGGTATCGCTATCCTCGTCCTTTCTTATCCTCGTATTTTCCACCATACAACCGCACGAAACGCAAATGACGGCATCGTCGGCAACCTCTTTTCCACAATGGCTACAATATTTCATTTATATTTCTCCTTTATATCAGTGCGTAAATTTTAAGTGGCGAGTCAAAAGCCTCGCCACTTAAAAAGATGATCAGTCGGCAAAAGTCAAATTTGACGCTACCCATTTGCATATTTTTACGGGTACCCACCAACCATATATCGTAAGAGTGATTATGGTCAATATCTCCCATATAATCACACTGCCGATTAAGCTGCTTGCCGAACCAACGAACTTAAGCCGTCTACCGTCAACATATGTATGTGACGCTATCCACTTGCCCATGTTACAAATAGCAAATGCTATTCCGACAAATGGGATTAAACACAAAAGCACAAATAAGATCGAATGTCCTATCCAACCGAGTACACCTCCGTCGAAATAAGAACCGCTATTCATCTTTTGCTTAATACCCTTAACGGCAGTTCCGCAAGATGGGCAAACCACCGCTTCGTCATTGAGTTCGGCTCCGCATTTCGTACAAAAATTAGCCATATGATTACCTCCTTTTTGTATTTTAATCCAAACGAGATCACTCCCAAATTCGGAATTTTTCCACAACATTATTTTTATATTTAATTATATAAAGAAAAATCAAATTCACGAGCGTGATAACATTCAAACCGAAAGCAACAGAGGACAGAATCTGAGATACATTGCCTTGCGCCGTCAGTTTACACAGCATAAATATAAACTGAACCAAGCTTTGAAAAGAAAGCATAAACACCGATATCAAAACATTGCGCATATATATATCTTTTCTTATCAAAAGAAGCACCATGACAAGGCAAGCTGCAATTATATTGCAAGGGATAAAATAATCGTAGACCCAAAAAGTGTTGCCCGTATGCAAAGCGTTGCATATCAACGCGAAAACACCGCAAATAAAATTCATCATCATTACGGTATTACGATATCGCGTCAAAAATCTTTTTGTCGTTCGAGCGGCGCATGAAAATGCTATAAAATAAATAAAGTACAACCCTATGACCGGATAATGACACCAACATTCTCCGCCGACAATGAGATTAATGACCACCAAGACGAATGATATATTGCATATTATTATAAAAATGATATCGAAAATACTGAACTTAAAGCCGCCGAGCTTGACCATTACAGGCTTCGGCAATTTAGTCCCGCAATTACAACAATACTCTCCGTCCTCCGAATTCAATACTCCGCAATTGTTACATTTTATCATCGACTAATGTTTTTTCCTCCGAATAACATACTTTTTCTTCTTTTTTGCGCCCACTCAAATTGTTAATTTTTATATTAGTCCTCGAAATGAACGGATAAAATATTTCATTTAATCTTTGAACCCAAGTTTCAAAGGTGACACTGCTTAAACGTTTGGTAAATTCTTTATCCTTTTGTTCCTTCGCCGCGTTAAGGATCTCATTTAAGCCATTATTGCCTCGGTCAAACAAGACAGAGCATATTTTCTTTCCATATATGTATCCGTCTTCCATTCTCCTGATATTGGTATCATGATGAAAATCAAACGAATGCTTACGCAAAACACTGTCTATTGAAATGTCAAAGTCGATTATGGGGATACCATAATCCAAATATTTTTTTCGCGGTTTGAATCCTGCTTCAAAATGCAGCACTAAGATAAGCTCCGGACTGCCATCGAACAATAACGGCATAATGGGGATATTATCCATAGCTCCGCCGTCAAATGACATTTGACCCTTGAACCAATGTATCCCGCCGGATAAAAAAGGATAAGAAGCTGCGCCCAACATAAAACGCGGCCACTTTTTATAGAAGTCTCCGTATAATCTAAAATAGTCCATATGCACAAAAGGCAAATAACATATGGGCGTATACATGGGTATCTTCAACGAATCGTTTTCTTTTACGAGTTCATGGATCGCGTCTTTCAAAAAATGTTTGAACCATACGTCATATAATAGGTCAACGGTGGAATCGAAATGTACTCTATTCCATATATCACTTAAAGCATCCATTTTATCCGCGGCATAAGCATATCCGCTGAATATACCTATAGACGAGCACGAGACTGCACTCACCTTGATCGACGTATGTTTAATTTCTTCATTCAGAGCTTTTAAAAAACCCACCTGATAGGATCCTTTAGCAACTCCGCCCGAAATAACCAATCCTATGTTCATCAAATGATCCTAAAGTAAAAAAGATATAATATATTCTTTGCCATTCAAGAAGTTTTCTTCTTGAAAACCGACTATATTATACAAGAAGAAATCTTCTTTGTCAAGTAATTTTTATTGGTGTTTGGTAAAATATATATTTATGATAGGCAAAATCATTAAGGAGCTTCGAATCGATAAAGGTTTATCTCAAACCAAACTCGCGGAAATTATAGGAGTCAGTCAAAAAGCCATAGATTATTGGGAACGTGATATCAATGAGCCAAAGGCAGGATATATAATAAAATTAGCGGATTACTTTGAAGTTTCATGCGACTATCTTTTGGGCAGATCGGATAATTAAAAAAATCAAGGGGCGGAAATAAATTCCGTCCCTATCTTTGGTTTTTCTTTTGTATAAAATGAGTATGCGCCGAATCAACAAAAAAAATTCATTGTTTTTTAAGGCGATATTCTTCGATATGTCCGAGGTATTTTGAGTATATTTCACCTATGCAGCTGTCCCAACTTACATAAATGTCGCGGAAAGCTCCGTCGCACACCCTATTATAAAGTTCTTTGTCGGACAATATTTCATCTATTTTTCTTGCAAAGGCTTCGGGTGTCGGATCGCTCAAAAATCCGTTTACATTATCCGTTACCATTCCGCTCGTGACCGATCCTTTCAAAAATACGGTGGGAGTCCTTTGAGAAGCGGCTTCTATTTGCACCAAAGAACTTGAATCGTACATGGAGGGAAACAGAAAAAGTTTGGCGCGTAAATAGAGCGCTTTGAGCAATTCCCGATCGGTAATTTTTCCCGTCATAATAATCTTATCCGAAATGGGCGTTGCGGCAACTTTACTTTTGAAATCGTTGAAATCCTGTCCGTCGCCCACGAAAATCATTTTGAAATTTTCGGTTTTGATCATTTTAAGAGAGTCGAGCAAAAAATAAATATTTTTAAGCTTATTTATTCTGCCGACAAACAAAAACACTTCTTCGTCCTTTGTCAAGCCGAATCTGTTATTGACTGTCTCGATAGCCTCGGCTTCGTTTTGCACAGGCTGCATATCCGTACCGTTCTGCTGTACCTTCGGCAAATGATCGGCACCATATTCCACAAACACCTTCGCAAGGGAATCGTTTACGGCATACATCTCGTCGCAATCGTTAAAAACTTTTACGATCTTTTTAAGCAATGCGTTGGTCAAGCGCTTGCTTTTCGTCTCTCTCATCATATCCATTTTGAACTGCGAATGTAATGTTGCAATGACGGGAATGCCATGTTTTCGTGCATATTCCACTCCCAACTTGCCGAGAGTAAACGGAGAATGAATGTGCACAATATCGAGATTTGCGGCATTAAGCTCCTTCATAAATTGTCTGTCAGACTTCGGAAGGGCAAGATCATAATCCAAAAAAGGCACGATAAGCTTTTTGCATTGAACTACTTTATATGGATATTCGCGTTTATATTTTTTATAGCCTCGCGGTTTCAATGTAAAAACCGTAACATTACAAAAGCTGCTCAATCTTTTGGCGTAATTGTCGACTACCATCACAACTCCGTCTATCATGGGGAAAAATGCGTCGATAAATAATCCTACATTTATCTTTTCTGCCATGTCGTTATCCGCCTCCGAAAAATTAATTAAACAACTGTTTTTAAGCTAGCGTCGATCGTTTGCAAATTTATTTTAACACAATATATCGCAAAAATCAAAAGTTTTTCGAAGTTATTTACATAGTTTTGTAATTTTATATCGGTAATTTTGTCCTTTACGACTTGATTTTTTTTGTAATTGGTGATAAAATTCTTATAAATAACTTTTTGAGGTCCGAAAATTGATAAACGAAAATTGGGACAAATATTTAAGCGCAGAATATGAAAAGCCGTATTTTACAAAACTCCTTACCGCATTGGACGAGGAATACAATACTCACACGATCTACCCGCCGAGAGACAAGATTTTTGCCGCCCTCGATTATGTTTCGTACGAAAATGTAAAGGTAGTCATTCTCGGACAAGATCCTTATCATGGCGCAGGTCAAGCCAACGGAATGGCGTTCGCTGTAAACGATGGGATCCCGCTCCCACCCTCGCTCGTTAATATTTACAAGGAAATCGAGGACGATATCGGCGCCAAACCGCAAGAAAGCGGCACGCTTATAGGTTGGGCAAAACAAGGCGTTTTATTGCTGAATACCGTACTTTCCGTTCGTGCCGGCGATCCGCTCAGTCATTCGCATCTCGGCTGGCAAAAATTTACCGACAGCGTCATAGAATGTTTGAACAAACGCGATGATCCCGTGGTCTATATTCTTTGGGGCGCAGGTGCGATCGCGAAAAAAAGCATTATCTCACCTAAAAATTTTATTATTTCGTCGCCCCACCCGAGCCCGCTCTCGGCTTATCGCGGATTCTTCGGTTCGAAACCATTCAGCAAAGCGAACAAGTACCTTGTCGAGCACGGAAAGTTGCCCATAGATTGGACAAATACCGCGGGAGAAGAAAAACCGAGCTACTATAGGACAGCCAATCACATACACAAGGTATAATTATCCTACCGTTACAAACAACGCTTTGTAAAATGCCCCGGCGCTACTTTTTTGTTGATCTTATCCAGCGGCTTGAACGGCGGTAAGCAAAATATCTGTTATCGCTTTGCAACTTATATAATAAAATGATATCTTACCTTGCCTGCGAAAGTCCACTATTTTGCCGGCGCGCAGTTTGCCGAGCTGGTGCGAAAGCGTGGTTTGATTTAGCCCCAATAATGCAGAAAGGTCGTTTACACACATAGGGCAAATGGACAAAGCGGAAAGTATCTTGAGCCTCGTTCTATCCGATAACATATCAAAAAAGAACGCGAGATCCTTCAAGCTTCCGTCGGTAGGCACATAATTTTTTATGAGCTCTTGCTTGTGTTTATCCAACAATATTTCCATATACATATTATAAAATGGATATATGCGCATATTATTTTTTATTATAGAATTTTTTATCTTTTTTTGAGGAAACGGCTTTTTCTCCGTGCAAAAAGCTTGCAGCCTTTCACTCTTTATGTTAATATATACATTAGGAGGTAGAATTTATGTTAAAAGATCTCGGTATAAAACCTTTTGTTTTTCCCATGCCCGTGCTTATGATAGCGACATACGGCAGGGATGACAAAATCGATGTAATGAACATGGCTTGGGGTGGTATTTGCGATGAGGATCAAGTCGCCCTCAATATCAGCGAAAGTCACAAGACCACGCAAAATATCAAAGAGCGCGGTGCCTTTACCTTGAGCATTGCCGACATACCGCATATGGCAGAAGCCGATTACTTCGGCATTGCTTCCGGAAACAATACCGACGACAAGTTCGAAAGATCGGGCTTACATGCCGAAAAAAGCACGCGAGTGAACGCACCTATCATAACCGACTTTCCACTTACTCTCGAATGCAAGGTAAAGGAGTTCCAATACACCGAAACGGGCTTCAGAGTTCTCGGCAAGATCGTAAATGTGCTCGCCGACGAAAAAGTGCTTGACAATGGCAAAGTAGATCCTCTCAAGCTCAACGCCCTTGTGTTTGATCAATTCCAAAACGGATATTATTCGATAGGTAAAAAAGTCGGTCAAGCTTGGAACGCCGGAAAAAAATTTCTGAAATAGCTCTGTATAATACGATAGCATAAACGCTTCGGCGTAAAATAATGAAATATTACATCATTTTACGCTTTCGAACAGGCAATCAAGAAGTCGAGATCCATTTCCCGACTTCTTTTTTTAACTTTTTATATCCATAACGGTCGAAACCTTCAAACGACAAATAAAATAAAAGAGCAGAGCTTGTACTCTACTCTATAAAATTTCTTCTGTTCCCAATCCTATTTTCCTCGTACATTCGATCTTACTTTTTTTTGCACATGATAACGACATGACGATTGGGCTCATGTCCTTCGCTACGGGTGATCACTCGATCATTATCCGAAAGCGTGGAATGGATTATTTTACGTTCGTTGCTGTTCATAGCTTCAAGCGAGACCTTGTGGTGCGTTTTCAAACACTTTGCCGCCATTTTGTTGGCAAGAGCGACAAGATTTTCCCTTCTCTTATCTCGATAACCGTTGCAATCCACGACCACATGATAAAATTTTTCCGCCTCACGATTGATGACGTAGTTTGTGATATATTCTATCGAGTCGAGTACTTCGCCGTGATACCCTATAAGCGGGCTGCTTTCGGTCTCGAGAGCTATAGTCAATTTTCCATCGTCCACAGTGGTAGAGATCTTTGCGTCAAATCCCATTTTTTGTATCAATGCGGTAACAAAATCTTCTGCCTTCTTTACGACCTCGGGAGTGACGGGTTCATAATGGCGAGGCTCTTTCTTTTCCGCCTCAACGTGTTCCTCGATCGTCTTTTGTTCGGGAGTTTCCTTTTGCGTAGTCTTTGCAACTTGCTCTTTGACTTCCTTGGGACGATGCTCCTTGCGTTCCTTCGATCTTTCGGGAACACGCTCGTGAGTCACGGGGCGCTCTTGCTTTTCCACCTTTATTTCGTCTGTCTTTATTTCGTCTGTCTTTTTTTCGATTTCTTTTTTCTCGGTAGGTACGGGATCCTCTCCGTGTACAGTGATCCTTACCTTTGCCTTACGGAACAAACCGCCGTTGTCGAGCACCTCAACTTCCACTTCGTCGAGCGTCTTTTTAAGCTCGTTAAGTCCGTTGTCGATAGCGTCCTTTAACTTTCTACCTGTTGATTCAATTACGATCATTAAAAATTTTACTCCTATTTCTTATTTATTTTTTCATTCGGATCGACACGCCCGTGCTTTACTACCATAGAATCGCCTTTTTTCTTGCCGAAGATCGCATTGACTATAAGCGACGTGATAAGGTTGATGACAAGCGACATGACTGAGTTCACTACCATATACAAAGTGAACGCGCTCGAGCTCGTAAGCGCAAAAACTCCGAGCATTATCGGCATTATCCAAAGCATTACCTTCATCATGCCCATTCCGTCGCCTTGCGCCGCCTGTCCGGACTTCTTTTGTTGCATATTGGATATGACTTGCGACAGTATACTGAGACCGAGAACCAACACCACCAAAATAAGATAACCGTTGGTATTGTAGAGATCGCTTTCCTTGCGGACCTTCGAAGTCACGATCTCATAGGTAGATTGGTCGATGAGGCTGTAGTATTTATAGTCCTCACTGTTGTCGTCATGTTTGTAGACATTGCTCGGGTTGTTGTTTATGTTGTCGGCAAGATAGCCGTAGCTGTTCATCGTAGTTTTGAACGTGTTCCATTCCGGCAAAGCCTTTGCCCAAGGCACATCTGCCACCCAAATGCTCTTTACCCAAAGGAACGGCGTTCGGTTTTCCTTGAATGCTTCTACCGTCCCGTCTTGAGCTTTTGCTTGCATAAGAATGCTCATGGAGCACAAATAGTCGTTGAGCGCCATCTTTTGCTCTTTGACATCCTGAGGATCGTCTTCTTTTACGGGATCGGTCTCACCTTGATATTGGATCAAAAAATCTTTATACGTCTTGCCGCTATCGACTATTTCTTCCTTGTATCTCATCAAAATAGTAGCATAGTCCGCCAAACCGACGTTATTGAATTCGTCATTTATGACGTCGTCGACGCTGTTTTTCAATTCCGCCGCCGGATCATCGCTCAAAAAGATACCGCTAAGCCATTCGTCGATTTCGCTATAGTCCTTGTTTGCGTCATAGGTAAGCTTGTATCTTTCGCCTTTTGCATTCTTTCTGACTCCATAATCGAAGCCCGTTTCGTTATAGGCATTGACATACGACTCATGCATTTCGACATATTGCTTGAATTCCATATATGCGCTGACAGAACGGAAGCCCGTAAAGAACGTGATAAACAAAACCAGCGTTATTATAAGCGGGATACATGCGGACATATAGCTGAAACCTGCCTTGCGGTTAAGCTCCATCTGCTTTTGTTGCAAGGTACGTTTATCCTCGCCATATTGCTTTTCAAGCTTTTCAAGTTGGGGTTTAAGCGCCTCGGTGATGCTTTGATTTTTGCGCATCTTGTATCTTTGATAAAAGTCAAGGGGCGACAATATAAGCTTAAGGAAAACTACCAATAAAACTATTCGCCAGCCGTAATCGCCTATAAAACCGAATACGTTTAGAATGAACCATTGCCATAGTCCATTGGGCTCGGTCATCTGAACTGCCGAAGTCAAAAAAGCCATTTGATATCTCCTTTACGATTGATAGGTGGCGGGTCGTATCCGCCGTCATGAGCCGGTGTGCACCTACATAGGCGTTTAAGCCCTATAAACACGCCTTTTAAGCCGAATTCCTTTATGCATTCGAGCATATAAGTCGAACAGCTTGGATAATATATGCAAACATTCGGCATCAACGGAGACAGACATTTCTTATAAAAAAGTACAGGCAAAACAAGTAACCACTTAAGGCTCAAAATATATATAAGCCAATTGCGTCTTTTCTTCTTCATGCCATCTATCCCACAAGCTTTGCTTTGGTCAAAAGTCGCTCGATATCGCTTTTTATCCCATGATAATCGAGTTGCGTCGCGTCGATTTTTGCCACAAGCACCATTTGATATTTCGGCAACGGCATCAATTCGCCTATTGCCGCGCGCATACGGCGTTTAAGTTTGTTTCGAACGGTAGCCTTGCCTATTTTGTTGCTCACCGAAAAGCCTATTCTGAACGAAGCGGACCTAACATAAAATAGAGAAAACGCCGCCGAAGCTTTGTTCTCTCCTTTGCGATATACAAATCCGAACGATCCGTGTTTTGTCAGTCTGTAAGCTTTTTTAAGCATATACCCGTTTGGGTGGACGTTAAGGTCTTAATGAGAGCCGAGAGGCTTTGCGGCAATATTCTTTCTGCCCTTCATTCTGCGGCGAGCAAGCACTCTTCTTCCGCCTTGTGTCCTCATTCTTTGTCTGAAGCCGTGTACCTTTGCACGAGTTCTCTTTTTGGGTTGATAAGTTCTTTTCATAGTCTAATCCTCTTGTAAATAAAATTGCGCTTATATATTATAAAGAAATCGCCCAAATAAGTCAACTGAATTTCGGGTCTTTATAGCAAATCCGGCAAAAAAGATAGAATGTAACTCCTTTTTTCGCCCGAATTCGGCAATTGTAAACAGAAAACGGAGGTCCGCTTGACTTGTAAGGTGCTTTTATGGTATATTTGTAGTGTCCAAGCATTTGCGGTTAAAGTGGCTATTGTATCAACATTGCAAGCACTTGTTTTCGCTACCGTTCCGCTCTCCAAACTCGATATGATAATGAAATATCATTTGCAGCAAAGAGCAAAGACGAGTTGCAATCAAAGACAAACAAAAATAAAGGGAATGACAATGAAACAAATGTCCGATAAGACAATAAAAACGAAAAACAACGATATTAACAACAACTTTGAGAAATTTGTAAAATGGTCTAAAAATTGCATTATCACGACAACTGTCATTGGGGTTTTTGGAGTTGTTCCATGTTTGTTGACTATACTGAAAGAATTTACCGATCTTGAAGAGAAAGCGCCTTTTCTTTACAGCAAGATATTTATGGGGATTTTGCTTGCTATTTTCTTGATACTTTCTGCGTCGGAAATTTTCTTTTACGTCAAAGTCCGTAAGTACAAAAAACAGATCGAGGAAAGTGAAAACAAGGAAAACGACTATAAAACAAATGTTCAATAAGACAATAATCATTTATTGGTGTTCGATTCCTTAAATTATAACAATCGTAATAGCAAAACACAAAAACTCTCGGACGAATTCATCCGAGAGTTTTATCATTGAAAGCACAGTTCCAAAATTTTGTTTTCGATTTTCTATCGGCACGAAGCTCTCGCCTCGCACCTTATCGATATATTAAAATCCGAATACGGATCCGAGATCCAAAGCCGACATAAGATTGAATTTGCTGAACACTACTACGCATACGAGCGAAATGGTGGACATTATCTTGATAAGTATGTCGAGAGAAGGTCCGACAGTATCTTTAAGCGGATCGCCTACCGTATCGCCTACGACAGCCGCCTCGTGAGTGGGATCGCCCTTCTTTGCACCCTCTACTCCACCGGACTCTATGAACTTCTTTGCGTTATCCCAAGCGCCGCCCGCGTTACCGGTATATATGGCAAGCATGATCGCCGAAAGCGTTGCGCCGATAAGTATACCGCCTACAAAACCCGGTCCGAAAATAAATCCGCAAACCACCGGAATTGCTATTGCCACGATAGAGGGAACCACCATTTGCTTCAAAGCACCCTGTGAAGAAATAGTCACGCATTTTGTGGAATCGGGATCTTCTTCGCCTGTGAGGATCTTCGGATTCTCGCGGAATTGACGTCGCACTTCTTCCACCATATGACGTGCCGCCTTGGCGACCGCGTTGATAAGCATACCGCTGAACAGATACGGGATCGCCGCTCCCACTATTGCACCTACTATAACGTCGCCGCGGATGATATTGAGAAGCAATTGTGTGCCACTCGTCATGAATTCGTTGCCTGCCGCATAAAGGTAGCTGGACATCATGGACATGGTAGCGAGAGCTGCCGAACCGATAGCAAAGCCCTTGCCTATCGCAGCAGTTGTATTACCAACCGAGTCAAGTTTATCGGTGATCGCACGAACGTCCTCGTCGAGACGACTCATCTCGGCAATACCGCCCGCATTATCGCTGATCGGTCCATAAGTATCCACCGAAACCGTTGCCGCTACAAAGGAAAGCATACCCATAGCGCCGCATCCGACTCCGTACATTCCGCCGAGCGCATAGCAAACGAAAATAGCTACGCCCAATACGACTACGGGAAGCATTGTGGATATCATACCCGTTGCCATACCTTGAGTTACGGTAAGAGCGGGGCCTTCCTTGCTCGCATGCGCTATATTTTTAGTGGGCTTAAAGTCATAGCTCGTATAATATTCCGAAATGATACCTATTACTATTCCGGCAACGATACCAAGCGTTGCGGCTACCCACGGAGTGATGGCACCGAGTTTGAAATTGACTAACTCTTTTAATACCTCGGCATCCTCGCCGTTGAATAACAAATATGTAAGAACTCCGCCGCCTATTACCGTAACGCCCGCGCTTATCCAAGTGGCAAGGTTGAGTTCACGGTGCGGATTATCCGAAAGCTTGCGTTTAACGAGAGGATATGAAATTCCTATAACGCAACCGATAAGTCCTATTGCCGAGAAAATGAACGGGAACAATATCATCTTTTGATAAAGCTGTTCGTAAAATCCCAATTGCAATGCCAAGCTGTTGGCGAAAAGTTCTATCGCAAGGATCGCGGTGGACATGATAGCGCCCATGTAGCTTTCGAGAAGGTCTGCGCCGAGTCCAGCTACGTCACCTACGTTATCGCCTACGTTATCGGCAATTGTCGCGGGGTTACGAGGATCATCCTCGGGTATATGAGCTTCGGTCTTGCCCACAAGGTCTGCGCCCATATCGGCAGCCTTTGTGTAAATTCCGCCGCCAACACGATTGAAAAGCGCTATTATAGAGCAACCGAGCGCATAGCCGGAAAGGATTATCGAAAGGTTATACGATTGTCCAGTAATGAAATTGACATGTTCTACGACCTTGCCGCCTTCGAAAGAAGTCATCTTCATTGCTATACCGAATATACAAAATACGATAACGGCTCCGAAAAGCGCGCAACCGGATACGCAAAGTCCCATGACCGAACCGCCGCGGAACGCCACCTTAAGTGTGTCGCCGGTGTTGCGGGTTTCATTTGCCGCATTGGTAACTCGAACGTTGGCATATGTGGCGATCTTCATGCCTATAAAGCCTGCCGTAGCCGACATGACTGCGCCTATAACAAAGGCAACGCCCGCTTCCCAAGCGATAAACAGTCCGAGGACAACGGCAACTATTGCTCCTATGATCGCCACTATTTTATATTCGTAGCGAATAAATGCGTTTGCACCTTCACGGATCTTCGAAGCGATAAACTGCATACGCTCGTTTCCCTCTTTAAGCTTTTTGGTGAGGTAAAAGTTGAGCGCAGCATAGCTGAGTCCGAGAACAGCCGCAAACATTACTACAATGATAAGTAATTGAGTGTTCATAACTCTCTCCTTTTTTTATTTCGGATCGTTACTCCGAACTTGATAATTATATCATATTGAATTCACAAAAAACAACTCTTTTGCGTATGTAAAAGCGAAAAATATAATTTTTTATCGAAAAAGCTCCCTTAAAAGCATATAATGAAGCGGCATAAAATATGCCGCTTCCAAACAAATATCATAATTACAATACCGATCTATTTGATCACATTGACCGCGTCCTTTGTGCCGTATATCACGGTATTGCCCTTTTTTATGACGCTGAAGTCCGCCGTGACGGCTTCGTTTTCCTTTTGACTGTTATAAAAAGCCGTGGCTTCCTTCCCATCGGTAAAGGATACGACGTCGACTCTGTTACGATTGGGAATATTGCCCTCGTTTTTTATCGCGTAAAACATTTTATCCGTCTTGCTGAGATCGAATCCGGCGGTAGTTGCGCTCATTTCGGCTATATCCGAATCCAAAGGTATGGCATAAATTTTATATCCCGCTTCGGCATAGGTATTTTTTATGTCGTCATATTTAGGCGTACAAGCGCATAGACACGCTATGGAAATAAGCAAAACTCCAAACACCGCATAAAATTTTTTCATAAAGTCTCTCCTTCTCCTTATAGAAAATCACTGCTTGGTAAAGGTTCCGTTGATTTGATCGTTACCCGAAATGATGAGCTTATTGTTGGCGATACGAGCCTTCGCTGTGCCGTGGACAATGCCCTTTTGCGCTTCCTCATAGTAAGAAAATTCGATGCTTATCGTGCCGTTGTCATACGTGAAAGATCCTTCCCTTACATTATGATCGTCATTGTCGAGAGGCGATCCGTAAAGCGAACTCGTCTTTGGGATCTTGCGAGCAAACCTAAATCCGCCGTCGCCTTTCAGCGTCACGGTATAGGTGAAATTATTGCCGTCGCGATAGACATATGTGCCCGCAACGTCGGCATACGGACCGCATCCGATACACATAATGGCGATCGATACGGCAATTAATATTATCGCAAAGCCTTTCATAAATCTCCTCATCGATAATTATAGACGAAAAGCGAAAAAAAGTCAAGCATATTCGCGAAAATTTTATTCACACTATCGAGCGTGAACAAATATTATATATTAAGCCGCATTGAAATTTTTCAAGGAGAAAACCATGCAAGAAAAAACAAGATTGAGCGGAGCCAAGTTTGTGCTTATGGACTGTCATCACGAACAGATCATGTGCATAAAGACCGACGCAAACGGCGAAGCTATCATCGATTGCTTGCCTTTCGGCAAGTATTACTTACGTGAAGTGGAGCCGCCCCAAGGCTACCACCGTTGCTGCGAAGAAGTCGAGATCGTCATAGACGAAAATAACGACCACCGTTGCGTGGAATTTGTCAACAAACGCAAAACGGGCAGCATCAAGATCATCAAATACGGCGTGGATTGCAGATAAGCGCCTGTTTGATAGGCGGGCTCTTGCATTTTAAGCGAGACCCGCCTTTTTTTGCATAAATAAAATTGACAGCGTTCTTTTTATATGGTAGACTAAAGGCATGAAAAAGATCGTGCCCGTAATCTTAATCATCTCGAGCGTTTTGGGTTGCGCCTTATCCGGATATGGACTTGCGCTTGCCATCTCGTGCGAACTTACTCAATTATTCGCTCCGTTTGCATTAGTTGCAATTTTGTTGGGTTTCACGATATCGGCAGTTTGTTGCTCCGTAAGCGTGATCTTGTCCAAAAGCAAACTGTGCAAAGCGTGCGGGATAATTTCGGCAATTTCGTTTATCGTATCGATAGCGGCGTTCGCCGTCCTCATATGATCTTTTGTTTATCGACGGCGGCAAGTAAGCTCTTTAATATTTCCAAGCTTTTTTGCGCGCTTCCCTCTTTATAATAATTTTCGGACAAAACCTTTTCCACGTCTTCGATCTTAACGTCAAAGGATTTTTCGGTTTCGCTTTTTATCAATTTCGGTATCATAAAAGCCTCCTAATGCCATTTTAGCACACGAGGCTTTTTTTTGTACGCACAAAAGCAAAATTCCAAGTTATTCGACAGATTTCATTTCACTTCGACGAATATCCCGCTGTCGAAATAGTAAAGGTACTTGCCCGTCACATGCTTTGAAAGAAGTCTTTCAACTGCAAGCGCATAAAGTTCGACCTGTTTGAAATAGCCACTTTCGAAAGAGCCGTGCGCCGCACCCGTCTTGTAATCGACTATTATCGCGTCGTCTCCGTCTATAAACAACAAATCTATAACGCCCTGAACAAGCATATTGCCATTGCCTTCTATTCCCGCTTCGCTTGCGTCGAGCTTTAACATGAAAGGCTTTTCTTTATATATCTTGCCCGAAAAAGCCTTCATTTTTTCCGCCGCTTCGAGCAATTTTTCACTGTCTATGAGCTCCATATCCTTTTCGTCGACCACCGAGATGTCCGGAGATGAAAAATCTATCGCTTCCATGGCTCGATGATAGGCATTCCCCCTCTCTATAGCATTGCCCTCCGACCTTGGCTCGGGGATCATTACTATCGCATCATCGTCCTCATGCGCAAGCTTACTGACATAACTCTTTACGGGCGCATTATTCGGCAAGGAGAAATCGAAATAATTTTTGAGTTCGTTTACAAACTCGTCGTCCGCTTTGCCTATAAACACGTCTCGTTTTTGCGCTTCATCCACGGGAATTTGCGAAATGTCGTACCTTTTCGCAAATTTGAGCACGGGAGAAAGCCATTCGAGCGCGGACCCACATTCCGACAACTCGACGATACGAGCAGGTTGCGTTTCGTATGCCGATATGGTATGTTTACTGTCGCTCAACGATCCAAAGAGCTCGAGTCCATGCTTTGCCCTCGTGAGCGCGACATAAAATATCCGCAGTTCCTCCTCAAGGATATCCTTTCTCATTTTTATTTCGTCTACGAATTGCAAGTCGCTTTTGTATGCGCAATGATCCTCATACACGTTCATGCCGATATGCTTGTCAATGAAGATCGATCCGATCCGATCTCTCAATTTGAAACTTTTTTCGAGCCCTATCAAAAAGACATACTTGAATTCGAGCCCTTTGCTCTTATGTACTGTCATGAATTTGACGGCGTTTTCCTCGCCCGTAAGTTGAGCAAAAGGATCGTGATCGTCTATGAATTTAAGTGTAGAGCGCAAACAGCTCTTATACGGGCATTCCTTCAGAAATTCCAAAAATTTATCGAGTATCTCGGGCGAATCCTCTCCGAGCCTGAACGCATAGTTGAAATAGCCGTTCTCGGAAACTATCATGTCCGCCAACTCGTCCGCGCTTTTTACAAGGCTATATTCGCAATACCTGTCCAACTTTTGCACAAATTCAGCTATTTTCGGATCGTCGCTGCAATAGACACATTCATAAAAGTTCCCATTCCCATTGATCCTTACGGTAGCCAACTCGTTTTCGCAAAAGCCGCCGAGAGGAGAAAGCATTGTCATAGCGAGTGCCTTATCGTCGCATTTGTTGTCAATAAGGCGCAAAAACTCGATAAGTTGACCGGTGATAGGACTATCCAAATAATGTGCGTCCTCCTTGAGCGAGATAGGAATGTTCATATCCTTAAGGCGTCGGGCAACTCCCTTTTCGAACGTTTTCATGGAGCGAGACAATATGGCTATATCGCCGAACGTCACGTTGTCCGGCCCGCCTATCAACTCCACTATCCTTTGGGCTATAATATCGGCTTCGGCTTCCGAGCGCGTCTTGACGTGATCGCGTTGATCACGCACACTGTACGCATCATCGGGCTTGTACTTTGTTTCCTTGCCCGTGACGAGATGGATCTTGACATAGCCCTCGTCGTCTGTAAACGAGATCATAGGATTGGCTTTGTAATCCACACCGCCGAACTCCTCGCTCATCAATTCCGAAAAGACCTTGTTGACAAACTCGACCACCTTTTTGGAACTGCGATAATTGATGTCGAGATTTATTACCTTGCCTCCGCCTTCCCTTTTGTAAAGATCGTATTTGTTCTTGAAGATTTCGGGTGCACAGCCGCGAAAAGCATAGATGCTCTGCTTGATATCGCCCACCATAAACAGCGAATTGCCTTCCGCTATCGACGACAAAATGGACTCTTGTAATGGATTTATATCTTGATATTCGTCTACGAAAATATATTTGTACTTTTTCCTTATCTCATATTTGGCGTCGCTTATGAGAATTTTCATCGCCATGCTTTCGAGATCGGCAAAATCAACCGCCGAACGCTTTGATTTTTCATCCGCATAATCTTTTTGGGCTTTTTTTGCCGCTTTTATGAGCGTTCTTATAAATCGTTCCGAATCCGATTGCGGTTTCAAATTCTCAAACTTATCCAAAACTTTATAGTAGTCGTCGATCTTATCCCTCAAATAGTCAATACAAGCGCCGAATTCCTTGTTTTTCAGCTGTCTTTTTGTGAAATTTAAGCTACCCGTTTCCAAAGCCGCACAAAATTGAGCATGAGCGACATCCTCATCAATCACCTCAAAAAGCCTTTCGATGCTCTCGCTCACCTTCTTTTTCAAGCCGAACATATAATCTTCGGCTTCCTTGCGAACTTGTTCCTCGTCATAAGAATAGGACGGGAACGTTTGATTTATCGCGGAAAAATTCATTATCGCCGATATGGCGTCTTTGAGCGTTTTGTTTTTTCTGTTGACGCGAAGTATGCGCTCGAGTTCATAAAAGTCATCGTCGTCCTCGCATTCCTCTATGGCTTTTTCCACCGCGCCGCTTATGAGCGTCTTGCTTTCGAGTTCATCCAAAACGTCGAATTGCGGATCGATCCCCAACTCGTAAAAATATTTGCTCACAAGGCGTTGGCAAAAGCTGTCTATGGTGGATATATCCGCGCGCGAAAGTTCTTTTATTTCATCTTTCATGCCCCTTTTGGTCATTTCGCCATATAATTTCGCTCGCATATCGGCAGCGGACGCCTTTGTAAATGTACATATAAGCATATCGGAAAGTTTCGCTCCCTCGCTCAAAAGTCGAAGGATACGCTCTATCATGACGGTCGTCTTTCCGCTGCCCGCCGACGCGGAGACCAATATTCTGTCATCGTTCGAATATATTACTTCTTTTTGTCCTTCCGACCATACTCTATCCATCTTTCTTCTCCGAAAAAACCGATTTGCGGATCGTCGCCGTAGCCCGCACTTTCCTGTTGGCGCAAATGCATTTATATTCGCAATAATCACATGGCGCGGTGCCGCAAGGAGAGGCTGCCGCATATCCGCTCTTTATATCCTTCAAAGCTTCTTTGCTTATGCGTACGGCATAATCGGAAAGCGCTTTCATCGTCTCCTCATCCACAAGATAATCGCCGCCGTCGATCTTGCCTGCCTCACGCTTTAGATCAAACACTTCGCTTTCATCTTCGAATTCGCCCGCTACGGCGTTTATTACGTCGTCGTCATCGAGCAAAAACCCCGAAAACCTGTGCGAATTTTTGTCGTCTGTCCAATTGTACGAAAACGGGAAATTAAACATTGCCGCCGGCTTGTATTTTTCGGAACAAGCCGCCATATACAGCGGAAGTTGAATTTTTTCGCCGTAATAAACGTCGGAATATTTAAGTTTGTACTCGCCCGTTTTATAGTCGATAAGTCTTATGTAGCCGTTGTATTCATCCGCCATATCTATCTTGCCGGTAAGCGTCGTTCCGTCGAGATCCAGCGATACCACCAGTTCCTCTCCGATCGGCTTGAACTTGCTTTTTTGCAAATGTCTTGTATAAATCTCGATTATTTCGACCGCTTCTTCTTTGAGCCTTTCTATCGAACTCTTGTTGCCCGAAAGAGAAAATTTGCCTTCATTCGCTATTTCGTCCACCGCCTTGTTCACGGCTACGTTTATATCCGAATAGTCGCCGCTTGCCACTATTTTTTCCACCACAAGGTGAAAAAAGTTTCCCGTATCTATAGCGGAGATCTCGCCCTTGTCGCGCTCTTTCAAACGCAATCCGTAATCGATAAAATGTTTATATGGACAAGCAAAAAAGCTTTGCAATTTGCTTACGCTCGTCGTACTTACGGGAAAAAACAGTTTTTCGGCGTTTTCTATCATTTCGGTCCTGTGCGACATGAGCAACGATTCGCCTGAGCCCGTCGCGACAAACAAAGCATTGATGGTTCTTCTTTCGTCGCTTGGAGTGATTTCGCTCAAACGTATCAATTCGAGCATACGTTCTGTGGCATAGACCTTGCTACCCGCCGAAAAGATCGGATCATTTTCATAGACGTCGACGCACAGATCATCGGCGAAAATTTCGTTCATCATACCCGACGGAGAAGAATAAGTGGCAAAGATATTGTCCGCGCTAGCGAGCACCGCGCACAACTCGCGCTCATACCTGTGATTGATCGCCGCTGCGCGTTCCATTTGAGAGAATGTTTCCTTTTCATCATCGCTTATAAGCGAACCGTCATCGTATATTTGCGGCAAAAATCCGTCGTCGAAGCCGAGCACCGCAACAAACTTGTACTTTCCGCCTCTGAATGCCGCGGGGTCTCCCACTATCACTCCGCCTTGATACGGGATCGACGACATCTCGGTCGCCTTTAATCCCTCGACGAAAACAGCGGAAATAAAGTCAAACGTTCCCTTTATGCCGACCTGCTCCATGAGCGATACGAGCGCTTTCATCTTTTCCACCGCAGCTATCGAATCGAACGCCTTTTCGGTGATCGCTTCCACGTCGGCGTCAATAATGCTTTCGAGGAACTCCCCGAAACTTCTTGCGTCGTCGGTGTTTTTCATGCCGCGTTCGGCAACGCTAACGATATTCACAAGCTTTTGCCTTGCCCGTTCCACTTCTATCGGACAATCCGCAAATGCTTCATAAAACTCCTTGTAGTCTATAAGATGTGAGTTTACATAATTTTCGAATTCGTCCGCAGTGTGTTTTTCTATACCCATATACAAGTTTTTGGACAAAATTATGAAACTTTCCCTGTTCTTGCGTCGAGCACATTCGATGAGCGAAAGTACATAAGACGCAAGCGGCAATTCGTAAAGACGTTTGTTTTCGGATATAAAGCACGGCAATTCGAATTCCTTGAATATACGTCTTACGCGCGCAGCCGAAGCGTTTCCCATAATGACCGCCATGTCCTCATACGGCACACCTTTGTATGCCAAATATCTGATACGCTTTGCGACCTCCTTTACGGCAACCGCACCGTCTCCGAAAAATTTTTCCCTTCTGCCGCGTATTTCTTCATCGTCGCAAACAGCGCATTCCGTAAAGGAAAGCGCCCTTTTTTCAAGCACGTCAAAGACATCGCGTGTGGCTTTGTCGACATAGTCGAAATTGGCGACATAAATATGTACGTTGTCGAGATATTCGCTTGTGGCAGCCTCCCGCGCGATAAGGTCCAATTTGCCCATGCTGTCTACAAATCTGCCTTCTATCCTTTTTTTGTATTCGAAATAAATGGTCTTGAGATCGCGAAGTTTATAAGACGCGTCGGGGATATCCTCCGGTCCTATCCCGCTCGCCGCGAAATCGTTTATCGCGTCATAAAGTTTTTCGCAAAAGCCTCGAAACGAAGCCGAGCGATAATAGCATTTGAGCTCTATGGAAGGTAGCATCCCGCGCAAAAGCATGATCGCGCCCTCTCGACTCAAAAGGGGCGTCTTTATTTGCATTTTGTAAAACAATCTGCTTAAGGAAAGCACCTCTATATCGAATGAGCCTTGCGAGCGTTCATAAAGATATTTTTCGGCAAGCAAAGTATAACGCTCGGGCACGATCAATAGGTGCCGAACATCCAAATCGACTTTTCTTTTGTTGATCTCGGCTATGATCGACCTCAGCGCCGCATGATAGCTTGTAAATGTAAGAATTTTCGTACTCATTTTATTATATTATAACCTTTTTAGATTGCCAAATCAAGTTAAATGTGGTACACTTAATAAAAACTTGATTTTTACGGAGCTATATAAATGAAAAAAATCTCGGCTTTATTGATATCCATTGCGCTCGTAGCAGCGCTCGTCGGTTGCAGTATGCCCGTCAACACTACTGTGGAATTGGACATAAACAAACCGTGGTGGTCGCGTTATTTCGTATCCGAAACGGCGAGATACGATGTTATAGATTATCGCTTGGACGGCGAGAGCAAATACGCTTTGAGCAATGACGACAGCTTTTTGGAATTCAAAATTTACGAAAGCACCGACGGCGTAAATAGCGCCACGATATATGTGCTCGACACCGATTATCAAATATCTTATCCGGATCCCGAAAAGAACTTCAATATGCATTCCACGGCAAAATTCGATATGGACAATCTTTATGCCATATACACCGAAAAAGAAGTACTCTCCGCGAACGCAAACTATTATTTTGAGGCAGACTATGTGAACGGCATTGCCAAATTCGCTCAAAGCAAAAGCGAGGCGGATACGGATAGCGCAAAGATAATCGAGTTTCCAAAGGGCAACTATGTGGATAACGAATACCTATACTATTATATCCGCGCCATGAAGGGACTTACGACTGCCCTTGAGCAATCTTCCTCTTATCGACAAGACTTTGCGATAGTCAATTGGTTTGAATGCTTTTCCCAAGATAAATTTTCGACTTCTTCCATGAGTGCCGGCTCCGCCATAAGTCCGCTCTCGAAAAAGGATTGGGAAAATATCAAAATCGATAATCCCGAATTTATCGAGCATTTCGACAGCCAATACACTTCTACCGAAGATGACGGAACTAAACTCATAAACAGTCATTGCGTCGCCGCAACGCTCATGGACGACGGCAAGCAAAAAGGTCAAGCGCATTACGCCTACTACACTCAAGGAGAATATAACGGCAATACTTCCGAAAGCGCAAAAACTCAAAAGATCTTACTTAAGCTTATAGATTATTATTCGGACGAAACAGACGTTCAAAAGGATCCTCCTCAATACAATAACCTTATGGAGATCACTCTCAAGGAATATTCGATTAAATAGCGCACATTAAGCAGACACGTTAAAAGGGCCGTCACCGGACAGCCCTTTTTTATGATATTTTCGCTTGTCATGACAACGTCTTGTCGCAATAAATGCAACGAAGAAGTCCGTCCTTTCCTTTTTTGAACACGTGTTCGAGTTCTTGCTCGGTCGAGGTTATGCAGGTCGGATTTTTGCAAACGTGACCGCTTTCACCGTCGAGTTTCGGGAATCTTTTTCCGTCATTGAGTTCGAGCAAGTGCAATATGAGCGCCATGCGCATGAGTTTGCCGTTAAGCGCTTGCTTAAAATAGCACGCTCTTTCGTCGTCGTCCACCTTTACCGAGATCTCGTTGACGCGCGGAAGCGGATGAAGTATGCACATATCCTTCTTTGCGTTTATGAGCTTGTCGGGTGTAAGGATATAGCTGTCTTTTAGCCTGTTGTATACGTCGAGATCGGTAAAACGTTCGCGCTGGATCCTCGTCATGTACAAAATATCGAACTTGTCCATATACTCCATAAGGTCGGTAGTTTCGACGAATTGAGCTTTGTTCCCCACGTCGTTTCTCACGTAGTCGGGAAGTTTGAGCTCGCGCGGAGAAACGAGCACGAATTTATTGCCTTCGTAACGCGACATGGCATTTATGAGCGAATGTACTGTTCTGCCGTATTTGAGATCGCCGACAAGCCCTATTGTAAGCCCGTCGAGCCTTCCCTTTTCGCGATATACTGTAAGAAGATCGGCAAGCGTTTGAGTGGGATGATGGTGCCCGCCGTCGCCCGCGTTTATCACGGGAATGCTTGCGTTTATCGCCGCCACATACGGAGCGCCCTCTTTTGGATGACGCATGGCAATTATATCGGCGTAGCAACTCACTATCTTCGCCGTGTCCGCAACGCTTTCACCCTTTGACGCGGAAGAGCTGTTTGCCTCCGAAAAGCCTATGACGTTGCCGCCGAGTTCATACATTGCCGCCTCGAAGCTGAGTCGCGTTCGCGTGGACGGCTCGAAAAACAACGTGGCAAGTTTTTTCCCCTTGCACTTATTCGCGTACTTATCGGGGTTCTTTGAAATATCTATCGCGGTCTTTATCATGTCGTCGAGTTCTTCGACCGAAAGATCCAAAATATCTATAACGCTTTTCATATTATTTTATCCAGCTTTCGTCGGACGGATCGTTACGGAAGGCAATGAGCCTGCTTACATCCTCCGCTTTTATATATCCCTCTTCTACCGCAGCCTCGATGACCGCGTCAAAATCGGTAAGGGAATAATTTGTTATATTTGCCTCTTTCAGTCTTTCAAGCCCTTTTTTCATTCCGTAAGTGAAGATACTCACCACTCCGAGCACGTCTGCGCCCGCTTCGCGCAACGCTTCCACGGCGTCTATGACGCTTCCGCCCGTCGAAATAAGGTCCTCGACCACAACCACTCTTTCTCCTTCTCGAAGTCTACCCTCGATCCTGTTTTGTCTGCCGTGATCCTTTGCGCTCGAACGAACATATCCCATGGGCATATCGAGTAAGTGTGCCGTGATAGCCGCATGAGCTATTCCCGCGGTCGCCGTACCCATAAGCAGCTCGGCAGTGGGGAAATGCTCTTTCAGCAGTTGTACAAATCCGTTTTCCACATCGGTGCGCGCCCAAGGCGTGGTAAGCGTAAGTCTGTTGTCGCAATAGATCGGGCTTTTTATTCCGCTCGCCCAAATGAACGGCTCTTCCGGTCTTAAAAATATCGCTTGTATTGCAAGCAGATCCTTTGCTATAAGTTTTTTCGTATCCATAGTTTTGTTTCTCCTATCCTATAAAGTCTTTTACACATCTTTCGTAAGCTTCTACGGGATCGGTCGCGGCGGTAATTGGTCTGCCGACCACGATATAATCCGAACCGAGCTCCTTTGCCATGGCGGGAGTAGTAACGCGTTTTTGATCTCCCACCTCGCCGCCCGCAAATCTTATGCCCGGCGTGACGGTCAAAAATTTGCCTCCGCAAATCGAATGTACCTTGTCCGCTTCGAGCGGAGAACAAACCACTCCGTCGAGCCCCGAATCGGCGGCATTT
This sequence comes from uncultured Clostridia bacterium, assembly GCA_947627075.1. Lineage (GTDB taxonomy): Bacteria > Bacillota > Clostridia > Christensenellales > Pumilibacteraceae > CAG-552. The sequence continues at coordinate 2,539 of CANQUR010000003.1, read as the reverse complement.
TTCGCATAGTGCATTACCACCTTGTCGAGAGGCTCGTCAATCAAAAGGTCCTTATGCATAGTTTCCTCGTCGGTGGACGTAAGCTGCGTTACGGCTATAAGAAGCGGTCTTGAACCGTCCTCGCGAGTAAGCCCTTCGATCGCCGCCTGCATCATTCTGCCTGTGCCCGCCGCATGAACGTTGCACATGTCCACACCTAAACGCGAAAGCACACACATGGCTTTTTTTACCGTATTAGGAATGTCGTGCAACTTCAAATCCAAAAATATCTTGTGCCCGCGTTCCTTGATTTTGCTCACAATGCTCGGACCTGCCGCATAAAAAAGCTCCATGCCTATCTTTACAAAAGGTTTCTTGCCCTCGAACTTATCCAAAAATTCGAGAGTCTTTTCCGCGCTGTCGAAATCGCACGCGATGATAACGTCTTTACCCATTTATCGCTCCTATTATCTCCCTTAAAGAGTTTATTTTATATTTTTCCATTGCGGACGGCAAATCGTTTATTATGTCCCTGCACGCATAAGGGTTTATGAGATTCGCCGCTCCGACTTCCACCGCGGTCGCTCCAGCCATCATCATTTCGAGCACATTCTCCGCCGAGCTTACGCCGCCTATCCCCACTACCGGAATATGTACCCTTTCGGCAACGTCGTTTACCATACGGAGCGCGACGGGAAACACCGCCTCGCCCGAAAAGCCACCCTTGCGATTTGCTATGACAGGCTTTCTCGTCCTCAAATTTATGCGCATACCGAGAAGCGTATTTATAAGGCTTATTCCGTCCGCGCCCTCGCCTTCGCACGCCTCGGCTATTGCCGCTATGTCGGTAACGTTAGGCGAAAGCTTTATTATCACCGGCTTTTTGACCGCTTTTTTGACTGCTCTTGTGACTTCGGCGGCGGCGAGCGGCGACGTGCCGAAGCTCATTCCTCCTCCGTGTACGTTGGGACAGCTTATGTTTATTTCGAGCCAGCCCACGCAATCGCAGTTGTCGAGCTTTGAAGCCGTTTTGACGTACTCATCTATCGAAAAGCCGCCTACATTTGCCATTACCTTCTTGTGAAAACAGTTTCTTAATTTCGGCAATTCTTCGCTTATTACCTTGTCCACGCCCGGATTTTGCAATCCGACGGAATTTATCATGCCCGCCGTGCATTCGGCGATACGCGGAGTGGGATTGCCGAATCTCGGCTCCGACGTAGTGCCCTTGAAAGAAAACGTTCCCAGTATATTTATGTCGTACAGCTCGGCAAATTCATAGCCGTATCCAAACGTTCCGCTTGCGGGAATGACGGGATTATCGAGTTCTATGCCGCATAAGGTCACCTTTGTGTCTACCATAAAATTTCCTCCTTATACAGAACGGGACCGTCCTTGCATATACGCTTATAACCCGTTATCGTCTTGCAACTGCAACCCATGCAAGCGCCGAAGCCGCATCCCATTCGCTCCTCAAAGCTGAATTGTCCGCTCGACGTGGACTTATTGTACACCGCCTTTAACATAGGTTCGGGTCCGCAGGTATAAAAATACGAATATTCAAGGTCCATACAGTGGGTAACAAAGCCCTTTTCGCCCATTGATCCGTCCGCCGTGACGAGAATGGTCTTTGCGCCGAGCGCCGAAAATTCTTCCTTATAAAAAACTTCGCTTGCCGTATTGAAGCCCAGAATAACCGTAACTTTTTTACCTTGGGCAATAAGTTGCTTGCAAAGCAGATATAAAGGAGGCACGCCAACGCCCCCGCCTATAAGAAGCGGACTGTTTCCGCTCACAGAAAGGTCGTAACCATTGCCCAAACCGGTAAGCAAGTCGAGCTTTTCGCCGACTTTCATGTTGCGCATCGCTTCGGTGCCGCTTCCCACTACCTTATATATGATAGTGAGCTCGTTCCCGTCGATGTCGCAAACGGAAATAGGTCTGCGTAAAAACAGACCTTGTATTTTGATATTTACGAATTGTCCCGACTTTGTGCAAGCCGAGGTATCTCCGACAAGCCGCATACGCATCACATTTTGCGTAAGCGGCTTATTTTCAATAATCTCAAAAATTCCTTGTTTCATTTGCTTCCTTTTTTCAAATTATTTTGCGTCTATAGGAGAAATGCACAACGTCGTTTCTTCCAAAGCGTCGAGCAACGCGTTTACGGTATCGAGCGATGTGAAGATTGTCACGTTATTTTCGATCGCATAGCTTCGAATGGTATAGCCGTCGCTCTCGCCGCCCGTGCCTATATCGCGCGTATTTATTACATAAGCTATGTAACCTGCCCTTATTGCGTCGTGTATCTCGTTGTTTTCGCTTATCTTATGAAGCACGTGAGTGCGTATGCCGTGCTCTTTGAGGAACTTCGCAGTGCCTTCGGTCGCCTCGATATTGAAGCCGAGGTTGTAGAACCTGCGAATGAGCGGCAACGCTTCCTCTTTGTCCTTATCTGCAATTGTCGCAAACACGGTGCCGTAATTTTGCAACTTCATGCCCGAAGCCTGCAACGCCTTGTAGAGCGCGCGATACAATTTGTCGTCGTATCCTATCGCCT
>CANQUR010000002.1 GCA_947627075.1 uncultured Clostridia bacterium | reverse complement strand
CCTTCCGTTATTTTGATACGGTCAATCTCATTGTTTATGATCGGTTTCGTAAAACTATTTTCTCTTGCAACTATAGCATTGCTCAATAAACAGTCCAAATAAGCTATAGCCTTTGCGCTTTGTGACAATTCGTCATAATGTTGTTTTATTTCACTCAATAATCGATCATACAATTCGTTTTCGAGTTTAATAGCCAATTCGCCTGCATTAACTACTTTAGACTCGATCTCTTTTAATTCTTCCGTTATGTATCGTTCGGTGTTTACTGTTGTTTGCTTTCTGACATATCGATATGGTACCAATGAAACTTGCCCTTTAGGTACTTCTATATAAAAACCAAAAACCTTGTTGCTTGATATCCTTAAATTTTTTATACCCGTTTCGGCTTTTTCATTTTCCTCCAATTGTTTTAATATGTTTTCGGCTTTTTTTGCATATAACCGATATTCGTCTAATTTACTGTTAAAATTATCCGCGATAACATCTCCGTCTCTTATAAACGATGATGGCTCCGGTTTTATTGCCCTTAATATATATCGCCCAAGTTCACTAATGTCTACGATCAATCCGTTTATTTTTTCAAAGGCAGTCATTTTCAGTTTCGAGAGTAAATTTTTAATTTCCGGAAAAACGATCAAGGACTGACCAAGAGCTAAACATTCTTTCGGAGATACATTTCCAAAAGACAATCTGCCGCAAATACGCTCTATATCATAAATTTGTTTCAATGAATTTTCGATAGAAGTTCTTTTTTCCACATCGCTATAAAGTTCTTCTGCCGCATCCAAGCGTTCGTTTATTTCTTTAGCGTCTGTAGATGGCATTTCTATCCAATTTCTTAATTTGCGTGCGCCCATCTTTGTAGACGTCTTATCAATTACCCACAATAACGACCCGTATTTTTTTCCATTTGCTCCTTCGGTGAGTTCCAAAGTTTTTCGAGCGGAAATGTCAATGCTCATCAAATCAGATACTTTTTCTTGTTTGGAACCTTTTATATTGATCAAATTGCGTTTTTGAGTTTCGTTAAGATATTCAAGCAATGCGCCTACCGCACATACGCAAGATCTGCTTTTGCCTATTTCTTTAAGATTCTCTTTTCCGAATTTATCGTTAATTATTTTGGAAGCATTATCATAATCAAAAGCAACTTCATTATATAGAGTAAATGGGCACAAAGTACCATACTTTACTATAGAAAGATTTACGCTTTCCACAAGCATTTTTTCATTGCAAATGATTTCAGCGGGATTTATCCTTGCCAAAATTTCATTTATTTTAACACTTAATCTCGCATCTACAGAAGTATGATTAAATTCTCCCGTTGAAATATCCGTCCAAGCGACACCTATAATACCGTCTTGTAAAGCCAAACAAGCAAGAAAATTGTTTTTCTCCTCATTTAGCATTGTAGATTCCACCAAGGTACCGGGAGTTATAACTCTCACTACTTCGCGTTCGATCAATCCTTTGCCGCCCGGCGGAGTCATTTGTTCACAGATTGCAACTTTATGACCTTTCGCTATCAGCTTTGCAATATAATTATCCGCCGCATGAAACGGAACTCCACACATGGGAGCACGCTCATCCAAACCACAGTCTCTGCCTGTCAGAACCAGATCGAGTTCTTTGCTTGCTATAATGGCATCGTCGAAAAAACACTCATAAAAATCACCAAGCCTATAAAGTAGGATCGCATCCTTATATTGATCCTTGACTTGAAGATATTGCTTCATCATTGGTACCATTCCCATTAGATCATTACTCCTATCAACTTATTGTTTTTTACTTCCGTAATTCTGACATTTACAAATTCGCCCAAAACATTTGCATTCGCATTAAATGAGATAGATTTATCACAAGATGATTTACCGTACCCAATTCCGTCATTGATGTGCTCGCACAAAACACGATAAGTATTGCCTATAAAGCTTTTGGCGAGTTCATTCCCTATATCGAACTGCAGTTTTATCAAACGTTCGATCCTGTCGGTCTTTGTTTTTATATCGATTTGATCATTCATTTTGTCCGCAACAGTCCCACTACGGCGCGAATATATAAAAGTGAAAAGATTATTATATCGTACTTTTTTGACAAGTTCCTCACTTCTTAAATAATCATCTTCCGTTTCCGAAGGAAAACCCACCATGATATCGCTTGATATGCCTACATTTGGAATATAACTACGTATCATATTGATTTTTTCTATATATTCGGATGCAGTATATTTGCGATTCATGAGTTTCAAAATACGATCGCTGCCAGATTGTACAGGCAAATGAATATAATTTGCTATTTTATCGTTACTCGCCATTACTTCGACAACATCTTCTGTCAGATCTTTAGGATGAGAAGTCATAAATTTTATACGATATTCACCGTCAAAATTCGAAAGCGCCTTAAGTAATTTTGAAAATTCGGGAGATCCGCCTTTATAGGAATTCACATTTTGTCCAAGTAACGTAATTTCTTTATAACCTTTTTCTATTAGATCCCGTACTTCATTGACTATATCGTTGAAATCTCGACTCCGTTCTCTACCGCGAACATACGGAACTATGCAATATGAACAAAAATTATTACATCCGTACATTATGTTTACATAAGCGGTAAATTTGCTGTCTCGATAGATTGGAACATTTTCCATCTCTTGTTCGTTTTCCCAAATATCGACGATTTTTCTACCTGATTCTACAGCATCAATATAAAAATCGAGTTTGCTCATATTATATGTGCCTATAATTATGTCAATAAACGGACAGCGCTTTTTTAACATATCGGCAGTGCCCGACTTTTGCGGCATACATCCGCAAATGCCTACAATAACCTCGGGACGTTTTTCTTTTATTTTTTTAATCATTCCGAGATTGCCGAGAACACGCGTTTCGGCTGTTTCGCGAATACAGCAAGTATTTAATAAAATTATATCTGCATCATCATTGCTCCGAGCATGAATGTAACCACGCTTATACAGAATACCTGCAAGTTTTTCGGATTCATGAACATTCATTTGACAGCCATAGGTATTGATAAAAAATTTTTTCATTATAACCTCTGTAATTTCATTTTACATTTTAGCATAAACTCAAAAAAAAGTACAGTAAATTGCGGATATAATAAAAAATTTGAGATTAAACATACTATCTTTATGAAAAAAAAAGTTATCAAAACGATATGCATTATTTTGGCGACCATATCAATTACAATGGTCATCGGCATCGCTTTGATCATAGAACCGAATGTTAGAATTTACGGATTTACCGAACTAGATGAGAATCGATTGAATAATATCAAAAACACACTTGTTATTTATGGCGACGATGGTAAGACTGAATTGAACTCCGGCGATTATACCCCACTTAAAAAAATCAATAAACATACTATCGCTGCATTTTTATGTGCCGAAGATAAGCGATTTTATGAACATGAAGGAATAGATTATTCTAGAATAGTCTCTGCTATAATAAAAGACTTAAAAGATCGTTCATTTTCTCAAGGCGCATCAACGATCACTCAACAATTAATAAAAAATTCGCACCTTTCCAATACTAAAAGCATATCTCGAAAAATACAAGAAATACGGTTGAGCAGAGATATAGAACGCAAATATAGTAAGGATGAGATACTTGAAATGTATTTTAATATACTATATTTCGGAAATGGAATTTACGGTATAGGCAGTGCCTCAAAAAATTTTTTCGGTAAAGATATTTCCGATATCAACATACAGGAAAGCGCAGTCCTTGCTTCAATTATCAATAATCCGTCTTTATATAATCCATACACTAATTCGAAAAGATTATTTTCGAGAGTTGCGCTTATATTAAAACTCATGAAAGATAACGGAAATATTTCCGATAATGAATACGCTTCCGCGATAAGTAGTCCTATCACAATCAATGAACAAACATTGTATGATAAATATAAGTGTTTTGTCATCAAAGAAGCATGTGATATTTTAGGTTGCAATGAAGAACTTTTGCTTCATAATAATATAAAAATTTATTGTAATTGCAATTATGCGCTTCAAAAAAACATAGCCAATTATCTTAAGCCCTATAAAGATGTAAAATGTATTCAGGTAATAATTATTGAAAATTCGTCCGGAAAAATAATTGCGCATGAGGCTAAATATAGCGGAGATCCATCGACTTTGGCTCGTAGCCCCGGCTCGACCATTAAACCTATAATTTGCTATGCGCCGGCACTCGAAAAACAAATAATACTACCCATAACGCCCATACTCGATGAAAAAACAAGCTTCAAAGATTATACACCATCAAACTATAAAAATAAATATTATGGTTGGGTATCATGCAAATATGCATTAAAGGAATCGTTGAATATTCCGGCGATAAAGCTTCTCGACTATGTCGGTATCGATTATGCAAAAGAATTTTCTGAAAAAATGGGAATAAAAACCAATAACGATGAAGGGCTATCGTTGGCATTGGGTGGAATGACATATGGCACTGAACTAAAAAATATTGCGGCGGCGTATTCGATTTTCGCTCGAGGTGGCATCAAAAAGAATTGTTCATATATCAAAGCCATATATATGAATGATAGACTTATTTATTCTGCTCCGAACGGATATGAAAAAGTAATGAGCCCTGAAACGGCATATTTCATTAATGAGATGCTCAATGAATGCGCTAAATCCGGCACAGCAAAAAGATTAAATGCTCATAATTTCGATATTGCAGCAAAAACAGGAACAGTCGGCACCAAAAACGGAAATACAGATGCATATTGCATTGCATACACTCCGGACTACACAGTAGGTGTCCATATTATGCAAGACGCTAATGGCAATATTTCGGGCGGAGGCGTGCCTACTTTAATAGCAAAGAATCTTATTATGTCTGACATAATCAGCAATAAAACTTTTGAAATACCAAAAAGTATTGTAAAAGTTGATATAGATTCAATAAAGTATCATAAAAATCAAAAAATAGTACAAGCTTCAAACGATCTGCCGAAAAAAGACAGAATTTCAGCGAGCTTTCCTGTTTATGCCCTACCGGAACAGTTGGACAATAGAAGCGATTATGAAAAAGGATTAGATTTTTTCGATATGAATAATTTCACGATTATAGATAGCTTCGGCTATTAACGAATCAATATTTGCTATTTTACGTTCTTCATATTCAGCTCGTTTTAATGTCGGCTTTGTAACCGGGCTATCGGGTAAAAATACCGTGCAACAATCTTCATATGGCAAAATCGACGTGTTATAAGTTTTTATTTTTAATGCCAATTCTATGATTTCTTGTTTATCCATGCCGATACAGGGTCTGAAAATCGGCATAGATTTTACGATATCATTTGTGACCGTTATGCTTTGCAATGTTTGGCTTGCAACCTGTCCGAGACTTTCACCGTTTATAAGGCATCCACATTCATCAAGCATAGCTACCCTTTCGGCAATTCTCATCATAAATCTTCTTACAATAGTTATCATATAATTGGAAGTACAACATTTATGTATTTCCTCTTGTATTTTAGTAAATGGGATACATGTCAGAGTTATTGGCCCCGCATATTCGCTTAAGATTTCGGCAAGATCGATCACCTTTTGCTTTGCCTTTTCACTCGTATAAGGATATGAATGAAAATGGATGGCATTTAATTTGAGTCCGCGTTTTGCCATCATGTATCCCGCCACGGGACTATCCAATCCGCCCGAAAGCAATAACAAACCTTTACCGGCGCTACCTACCGGCATGCCGCCGGCACAAAGTATCTTATCTTTGAAAATATATGCGCAACCATCCTCGCGAATATCTATATTTATTACGGTTTGCGGATCATGAACATCAACCTTTAATTTTGGATTAGCCGAGAGTATCGCTCCGCCTGCCTCCGCGCTTACCTCTACGGAAGTCATAGGATACATTTTATCCGCCCTGTTTGTATTTACTTTGAAAGTTTGCGTTTCTATAGAATATTGTTTAACTGTTTCGCAAATTGCATTTATATCGGCATCGCATTTTTGAGCTACACTTATCGAATGAATACCGAATATCTTTTGAAGGCGGGATAACAATTCCTTTTCTTCGGAATAATCCGAGATCTCGTATCTGCTTCTGCCGAATGTTATCTTACAATCGATACCTCGAAGGCTTTTTTTGATGTTATCCATAAGCAAGTTTTCGAAAAACTTTCTGTTTTTTCCTTTCAAATAAAGCTCGGCGTATCTTATAATAATCACTTTATTGTTCATTGTATATTACCTCTTAACTTAACAATTTCTTCTTTTATGATCCTTGTCGCATAAATGATCTGTTCCAAATCATTATCTATCCCGAAACTGATACGAATACTGCCCTCAATCTCTTTGGGAGTCAAGCCAATGGCGCTCAAGACTCTGTTGTTTCTTGATCTTGATGAACAAGCCGAGCCCAAACCTATCAAAATTTTTTTATCCGAAAGCATATGTTGCAAAATCTCTGCTTTTATGCCAGGTATTGTTATCGATAAAATACTATGAGCCGAATCATTACCGTTTATTTTAACATTTAATAATGCCAAATTTTCTGCCATATACCTTCTCATTTGCAATATTAAATCACGGTTGTAATGTTGTTTATAAAATTTTGCCGCCTCCGCAAAACTCAATATGCCGAAAACATTTTCCGTTCCGGAACGAAGTCCTCTTTCTTGTCCTCCGCCGGAAAGAAGCGGCGGAATAGTTAATCCACGCCGAATAAACAATGCGCCGATTCCCTTGAGTCCGCCGATCTTATGCGCGCTTATACTATATAAATCCACGCCAAGCTCTTTTAAGTTGTAGTTGTATTTCAAAAATGCTTGAACTCCATCGGAATGTACGATCGTTCTCGGATAAATCTTTTTAATTTTTTCGGCTATTTTTGAAATGTCATTCAAGACGCCGGTCTCATTTGAACAATGGATTATCGAAACAAAACACGTATTTTCATCGATTTTTGAAAATAAATCATCTTCATCGATCGTTCCATCGGAATTTAATTTAGCAAATCTAACATCTATGCCTTTACTTTTTTGCATCATCGCGCATTCATATCCGGAAGCATGTTCGGATGACGATACAACTATATTGCCTTTTTTATTTTTGATCCCTCTTTCAAATGCCCAATTATTGCTTTCGGTAGCGCATGATGTAAAATATATCTCATCTCTTTCCGCGCCCAAAAGCGATGCGATGGTTTTACGAGCTTCTTCAATAATATTTTTTGTTTTCAAACCCTCGCCATACAAAGCGGATGGATTAAAATAAAATTCCGTTGCCAAATTATAAATATCCGACAATGTTGCACAAGGCTTCGTTGTTGAAGCGTTATCTAAAAATATCATTATATTCTCCTCTAAAGTTCCACTATCGTAACACCGCGCTCACCTTCGCCATAGCCGCCATATCTGAACGACTTTACAAACGAAAGCGTTTTCAAGTATTGTTGCACACCTTTCCCGAGTGCGCCTGTCCCCTTGCCATGCACAATCCTTAAAACCTTTACGCCTTCGGAATAAGCCATATTTATAAGATACGGCTCAATAATTTCTATTGCTTCGCTTACTGTATTTCCGATAACATTTACTTCGGGAATCATAGAAAACTCATTTGCCTTGGGCATCGGTTTATATTCTGCCTTCTTTTGCTTCTGTTTCACTTCTGGCATGATCGGTTTTGCAATATCCGCAACTTTTATCTTTGTCTTTATGGAGCCCAACATTATTTCCATTTCGCCTTTTTTATCTGCAAAGCCAATGAGCGTACCTATAGAATGCAAGGTTTTTATATAGACTTTATCTCCTATTTTTAATTTTGATACGTCTATATCCTCATAAGCGCTGTCATCATCATTATCAATATCATACGCAATATTTTCAAGCTGTTTTTTTATGGATCTCGCCTCAATCAAAGCACGCTCGTCAGCCTGCTTCACTTTTTCCTTGAGCTGTTCTATAAGATCGTCTGCTTTTTCAACACCTGTCGCAACTATTTTTTTTATTTCGGTCTTTGCGGAAAAATTGATTCGTTCGAGCTTTTCTTTTAATACCTCTTGATCGGCAAGTAATTTATTTTTTATGACAATAAGTTCATCTTTTATCATTTCGGTTTGTTTAAGCTCTTCTTCGGCCTTTTTTTTCATATCCTCGGCGCTCTTTATAAGTTTATCAAATTCGAGCTTTTCTTGATCCATGCTTTCAAGCGCAAATTTTAATATAGTTTCATTAAGCCCCAAGGTCTTTGCTATATTTATAGCATTGCTTGTGCCGGGCATCCCAAGCATGAGTTTGTATGTCGGCTTCAGCGTCTCATGATCGAATTGCATACTCGCATTTGTAATATTGGGAGATGTCAACGCATATTCTTTTAATTCGCCATAATGTGTAGTTATTATAGCCGTACTCTTCCAAATTTCCACATATTTGATAATACCTATAGCAAGAGCCGCGCCCTCTCGAGGATCAGTCCCTCCACCGAGCTCATCAAGCAATAAAAGAGTGTCAGCAGTCATCATATCTGTTATTTTTATCAAATTGACCATATGGGATGAAAAAGTGCTCAACGATTCGGCTATACTTTGCTCATCGCCTATATCACAATAAATATTGTCAAAAACAGCGACCTCGCTTTCATTTAGGCACGGAATAAAAAGTCCGGTATAAGCCATAAGACAAATAAGCCCTGTTGTTTTCAAACATACTGTTTTGCCGCCCGTATTTGGACCGGTGATCATCAGAATACGGCAATCTTTACCTATCGATATGTTTACCGGTACTACACTGTGCGGATCTATAAGCGGATGCCTCGCTTCCTTAAGGTTCACTATCCCTTTTTTATTTAGTTTGGGAACAGTACCGTTGATAGATACGGAATACATCATTTTAGCAAAAATAATATCGAGAGCGCTTACCGCAGCTTGTATTTTGTACAAATTCTCTTCCGCATCCGCAATTCGTTTGGTGAAATCCGATAATATTCTTTCTATCTCGGCAGATTCTTTAAGCGAAAGACTTTTAATTTCATTGTTTGTCTCTACAACCGTAAACGGCTCGATAAAAACCGTCGCCCCGCTTGCCGAAATATCGTGAATAAGTCCTGGGACAGATGAACGATATTCAGATCTTACAGGCAAAACAAATCGATCGTTACGGATAGTAACGAGATTATCTTGCAGATATTTGGAATATTCACTTTTGCGAAAATAACTCGAAAGTTTTTCCTTTAACGCATTTTGCTTTTCCGCTAATTTTCGTCTTATATCTTTTAATGTAGTGCTGGCATTATCGCTGATTTCATTTTCGGATATTATACAAAGATCGATATCACTTTCTAAACTTTTATCTACTAAATAATTTTGAGAATAGTTTTTTAGCAGTGCAAAATCCGTAGAGGCAAGAACCGATTGAGCTATTCGGCCCGCACGAAGTAAAGATCGAATTTTCAATAGCTCTGATGGCGTCAAAATCGCTCCTTTATTCGCCTTTTTGCATACATCGATACAATCATCAAACTCCTCGATCGGATTAAGACCCAAGGTATACTTAACATTATAAGCTTCGACCACTTCGTCAATAGCTGTCTTTATATCGGAATCCTTCTCATATGGTAGCAATGACATAACTTGCGTCTTTGAATAAGTAGAAGCCGCAAAATTTTGAATCTTTACAAGTATCTTGTCATATTCCAATGTCTTAAGAGTTTTTTGATCCATTGTTTATTTTAATCCCCTGCCATAATTACCCTTTGTATCCGACATTGCTTTCTCGTAAGAAAGATCTATAACGATTTTATTCATATTGGCTCGTGGCACGTTAAGATTTGCGCAATTCAAAAGTTGACTATAACAATAGTATATTTTATATCTTCTTATTTTGTACTTCATGTTTTCGTACAATAAAGTTATATCATATCCATTGCAATTTTTGCAACCGTTTATAAGCTCTTTTTTTTCGCAGTGACAAAAATGCATCAATGGTAAATTGCCTTTTGCGTAAACATATCCATTTTTCAAAACAGTGTCGGACTCTACCGAATAAATTTTAGGGACACTTAAAACATCATTTACAATATTCATACCGCAACCTAGAATAGCCGGTTTTCCTCTTACTATCTCCAATCCGTACAAATTGTTTATTATATAACCGGCAAAGTCGCATTTATCAACTATTTCTTTCAAAATTGCCATATCTTTTCCTCTTGCTATATTCGGCAAGTTTAAGATAGCTCTATCGTAATACTTATAAAATTTCGACAAATACTCGACAGAATATTCTTCCGGATTAACTGCTATGATCTGCATTTCGTCTGTAATTTGATCAACGGAACTGACTTGATAAATTGGCTTATCATGCAGTAAATTGCCGATATCGCTACTAATAATGTCTGACATAAATAGCGTCGAACGCATAGAATTAGACAAAATTTTATAATCATTGATTATTTTTGACTTTAATTCCTCATATGTTTCTCGCCTTAAAGCATTGAGGTCTGCCTTTTTCATAAATGACGGCTTACCTGATAATTTGACCGAATCAACATAAAATAATTCTGATTTATTAAAATTTCCCATTATATCGGCTTCTGTAATCGGCAAATTCCGAGCAGGTAAAATATTTTTTATATTAAGTGAAACTGAAACCAATGAATATTTAGCATTTATAATTTCGGAATCAAGATCCATATCAATACTAACAGGCAATTTACGTTCACGTGCCATAACCTGTCTATTGAACTCATCATCCGTAGTCAAATATACTTCGTCCCCTATTTTGACATTTCCTTCAAAGCCTGTTACATTTCCGGTTTGCTTTATACTTGCTCCACCGACTTCCTTACCATTACGCAGAAATTTTATACCATCGCCCTTGTTTAATCGCACGTTTGTCGTTGCAGAATTTCCATGAAGCTTTATTACTTTACCGACATAAATTCCTTTATTGGATGCTATGTCGATATCGAGGATCTTATTTGTCGCATTGAATAAATGCCCCTTGGTATAGTCACCTCTGTTAAACACCTTTTTCAATGAAACCAGATCTTTATCGTCCAAAGTGCCGTTTAATGCTTTTTTATATACTCTGACCGTTTCTGCGACATATTCCGGGCGACGAAGTCTGCCTTCGATTTTGAACGAATCAACGCCGGCATTTACAAGTTCATCGATTTTATCCGCAAGCATCAAATCCTTTGCCGAAAGCAGATAACCGGATTCAAAAGGTTTTCCATTGATGATAGCGGAATAAGACTTTCGACAAAGTTGCATACACTTTCCGCGATTACCACTAAAACCGCTCGCTAAACTGCTAAAATAACAATTGCCTGAAAAAGCAATACATAATGCGCCTTGCACAAAGCATTCGACTTCTATATCTATATTTTTTTTGATCTTGATAATGTCTTCAAGCAAGGTTTCTCTCGACAAAATAACTCGTGAAAAACCAAGTTGTTTTGCGACTATGGCACCCTCGAGATTATGCACACCCATTTGTGTACTTGCATGTAAAACTGCATCGGGACAATCTTTTCTTATTAATTCGCTTAAACCCAAATCTTGTAAAATAAGAGCATCGGCATTATTTTTAAGCGCATTTTTTGCTTCCGAAAGAGCATCATCGATCTCTTCATTCTTTATGATCGTATTTATTGCAACATAAACTTTTACGCCATAAAGATGTGCATAATCTATTGCATCCTTTAACTGTTCATTATTAAAATTAGCGGCTTTTGCGCGAGCGCTGAACCTCGGAAGCCCAACATAAATCGAATCGGCCCCATTGACAACCGCCGCTTTCAACATATCGAAATTCCCGACCGGAGCGAGTATTTCCGTCATTCTCTTACCCTTGCATCAAATTTATTCTTTAATGCCGAAAGAACTTTCCCCATAATATCGGCAATTTCGGAATCGATCAAAGTTTTATCAACGGGAACAAGTTTGATTTTCAGCGCCACACTCTTGTAACCCTTTTCGATCTGCTCCCCGCGATAAATATCAAAAAGTTCAACATTTTCTATGATTTTATCACTCTTTTTAATGGCATCTACAATATCACCGATAGTTATGCTTTCATTTACTATTATAGCAAGATCTCTTTCGACCGAAGGAAATTTGGGTAATGGCTTATATTTAACAACAGTTTCTTTTTGTTCTGTAATTATCTCACAATGCATTTGCCCAATAAAAATATCGGACTTTTTTATGCCGAAATTTTTACATACAGATGGATGGAGTTTACCAAAAGATGCAATAAGTTTATCTCCGACATAAAGATCTGCGCTTATCCCGGGATGCAAATAAGGTTCGTTTGACGACTTAATTGTGTAAGCGATTTTGAAATTATCCAATATGCCAGTAAAAATACTTTTTATTTCATAAAAATCCTCTTTACCCCCAACCAAACTTACACATAGCGTATCTCTTTCGTTAGGAAGATCTTTTACGGGTAATTCTGCCTCATATACTTTTGCTAATTCGAACAGTCTGAAATTATCATTTCTACGAGTGAGATTTGTTGCTATGACCGAAAGCATGCCGGATACAAGTTCGGTTTTCATTATCGAAAGATCTTCGCTTATAGGATTGCGTATTTTGATTGCAGATCTTCTTCTGTCGTTTTCTAAAAGGCACAATTTATCATAAACCTTTTCATCTGTAAAAGAATATGTCATTATTTCGTAAGCGCCATAGGCACATAACATATCTTTTATATCTTCAATATGCTTTTGTCTATACGTTAAGCCGCCGATCGTAACAGACGATGTTGGCATAAACGTTTCATTCATCTTATCATAACCATAAAATCTTATGACCTCTTCGGCAAGATCGGTATAGTTATCTATGTCCTCACGATAAGCAGGAATCGAAACATTAAGTTCATTTTTATCGACTTCGACTTTCATACCCAATGTTTCAAGAATAGATATGATATCCTTTTTGGGGATAACTATTCCAAGGAGAGCATTAATCTGAGAAGTCGAGGTCTTTATAGATTTTATCGGACGTTCATCTATTGGACAGTCATATACTACCTTACCTACGCCAAGTTGCTCAAATAACGCCAATGCACGCCTACGCCCGAATTCTACACTATAATAATCCACGCCTCTTTCAAATTTTTTCGAGGAATCGGATCTTAAGCCAAGTTTTAACGAAGTATTTCGGATATTTCCTCTATTGAAACGAGCACTTTCCAAAAATACCGTTTTTGTATCATTTGTTATTCCGCTAAATTTTCCTCCCATTACACCGGCAATTGCGAGTGGCTTTTCTTCGTCACAAATCAAAGTCATATAAGGAGACAAAGCATATTCTTCTCCGTTGAGCGCCGTAATTTTCTCACCTACAGACGCATTTCTGACTATGATATTACCGTTTATAATCTTGCGATCAAAAGCATGCAAAGGTTGACCAATTTCCAAAAGAACATAATTTGTGATATCTACTACATTATTTATAGGATTTATGTCACACATAAACAGGCGTCTTTGCATCCATTTCGGACTTTCTTCTATTTTAATATCTGAAATCATTGATCGAGAGTACACAGGACATTCCGAAGTTGAAATTTTGACAGAAGGTATTTTTTCGCTGTTTGCGGCAAGTGTAAATTCAAAATTCGGTTCCTTTATGTTAAGTTTCAATGAGGTGGCAATTTCTCGAGCCAAACCGAAAATAGAATGACAATCAGAACGATTTGCGGTAATAGATATATCCAAAACCGTTTCATCCAATTTCAAAGCTTTTATTATATCTTCACCTATTTTAAGGTCACCATCTAAAATCAAAATTCCATTTACGGAAGCTCCCGATACAAACGCATCATTTATATTAAGCTCACCACCCGAACATAGCATTCCATAGCTCATTATTCCCCTTAACGGTGCCGCTTTAATGGTCTTTCCATTAGGCAAAACAGCCCCATCCTTCGCTACCGGTACAATGTCATTGACTTTGACATTATCGGCGCCTGTTATGACGGTAAGGACTTCGTTACCTATATCCACTTTACAAACTTTCAGTTTATCCGCATCCGGATGAGGCATTAATTCTATTATCTTTCCGACAACGACATTTGAGATATTAATACCATATTTTATCACTTCTTCTACTTCAAAACCTATACCCGTCAAGGCATTGCATATATCATCTACGCTCGCTTCGGTTTCTATAAAATCATTCAACCAACTTATAGGTAATTTCATAATTGCCTCCTAAAATTGTTTAAGAAAGCGAATATCGCCTTCGAATGGTACTCTTGCGTCATTGATACCATGAATTATTGCCGTAATTCGATCAAGTCCTACACCGAAAGCAAATCCGGTATAAATATCAGGATCTATGCCGCAACCGGATAAAACTTTGCGATTTACCATGCCTGCGCCTAAAATTTCTATCCAGCCGGTACCTTTACAAACATTACATCCTTTGCCTCCGCAATGGACACACGATACGTCAACTTCGACGCTCGGCTCCGTAAAAGGAAAATGAGACGGACGAAATCTGATTTTTGTATCGGCGGCAAAAAAATGTTTGGCAAATGAAGATAAAGTACCTTTCAAATCACACATTGTTATTCCCTTATCTACAACAAGCCCTTCCATTTGATGAAAACAAGGAGTATGCGTAGCATCGGCTTCATCGCTTCGAAATACTCTTCCCGGTGAAATCATTTTTATCGGGGGTTTGATTTTTTCCATGGTACGGATCTGTCCGGCGGAAGTTTGAGTGCGTAAAATAATTTCGTCTGTCACAAAAAAAGTATCTTGAGGTTCTCTTGCAGGATGATCAGGCGGAATGTTTAACATATCAAAATTATAGTAAGTTGTCTCTATTTCCGGAGAATCAGTCACTATGAATCCCATACACACAAAGAAGTCTATGGCTTTTCGCTTTATCTCATTCAAAGGATGTAATTTTCCGATAGGTCTTTTTCGGTCTATAGTGATATCTATTTTTTCCTTCATTAATTTATCATTGAGTTCCTTTCTTTCGAGTACACCGAGTTTAGCTTCAATAGCATTTTCGAGTTCTACTCTCGCATCATTGACGATCTTGCCTACGATCGGTCGATCTTGGGCATTTACATCCTTAAGTCCTCTCAATATAAGAGTAAGCTCGCCGCTTTTTCCTAAAACTTCGACCTTTAGATCATTTAATTCTTTTACCGAATTAATCGCATTGATCCTTAACGTAGTCCTTTGAATAATTTCAGAAATTTTTTGTTCCATTTCTCCTCCATAAAAATAAAAAACGCCCTAAGAATATTAGGGCGTCTAAAATAGCGCTGTACCACCTAATTTTACTTGCAAAGCAAGCCTCATTTACGGAATTTAACGCACTCCTTGCGATCACCTACTACTATTTCAGCGATTAGCTCCTACGGTGAAAATTTTTTGTTCCGCGTTCTTTCAGCAAAACGAACGCTCTCTGTCATTTGAACATATCTTATGCCGCAATCTTTACCAAAAAGATTATAACACATAAAAAGCAAATAAATCAAGCGTTTTTACCCAATTAAGGAACAAGATTAAGCAAATCACTCAAATTATGTGTGCCGAAATAAACATCGGGCACCTTTCCGATAATTAAATTTTCACAAAGTAATATTTCCGTTTGTGTTTTAACAACGTTATCTGCTCCGGGCAAAACGACTTTTACATCGGCATATATATTAAGAATGATCTTATGGCGAGTTTGGTTTATGCCTGCAGCTATGAATTCCGATGAGATCGAAGAATTAACAGTGCCTATAGGAAAAGCTTTAATATAAACATTCGGTCCTTGTCCCGAAAAAACAGTCATACCACTCAAAGATCCAAGCGGTATGGGGATACCTCTTTCGCTCATTGATGATATTTTGCTTTGAGATGCCTCTACCGCTTTTCTCGTAATGGCATTAATAAGCGCAGTATTTGTAGTCACCATTTGTAAATTACCGTCTTTGTCTATTAGGTAATCCACCATTTCCAAAGATAAATATTCGCTGAGTACCTCATCACAAGCCGAATTTATTGCAATGGATGCAAGTGCATTTACTTCCTCTTCGGAAACCTGTTCTATTACGGGATTTACATTCAATGTGACATGTAAAATGAGCAAAAGCAAAACGCATCCGATTAATATAAGCGCTATAAAGCTTTTACGGCCGAATCTTGACATACATAATTTATATGCACCGAATTAACAATTGATACGAATTTTTGCAAGACGTGCAATTTGATTGATTACAAGATACTTAAATGAGTTGTTGCCTTTATATTTTCGTTCGAAGTTTATAATCTTATCGAAAAAATGCAAAAAGAATAGGATGCATTTTGCATCCTAAACATAAACCAAATAATAAGTTATTTGAATATTATTTCTTTTCTACGATTTTGGCAGCTTTACCCGCAAGATTACGCAAATAATAAAGTTTAGCTCTGCGAACACGACCTTTCTTGACAACTTCAATATGGTCGATACGCGGCGAATGCAACGGGAAAGTTCTTTCGATCCCAATACCAAACGACACACGTCTTACGGTAAATGTTTCGTTTACTCCTCCATGCTTACGAGCAATTGCAATCCCTTCAAAGGCTTGGAGTCTTTCACGGTTACCTTCTACGACTTTTACGTACACCTTTACGGTATCTCCAACATTAAATTGAGGGATCTCCTTTTTCATATACTCTTGTTCGATCGATTCTATTATATTCATGACTTAACCTCCTTTTTATATAATGTTCTTGACCGATCTTCGGTTCAGCGGAACATTCAAGTCACAACTTATATATTATACTAAATTAAATAAGATCACGCAAGCATTTTACAAGCTATTTCTATATTTTTTAGATATTTTTTTACAAATATTATTCCTTTTTGCAATTTTAATTGTTATATTCGGCGCTGTTACGAAATTTTTCGCAAAAATCCCCATATCTATCTTCCAAAATAGCCTCGCGTATTCGTTCGGTTAATCTTATCAAATAAGTGATATTATGCAGACTTAACATTCTGCCGCCAAGTATTTCATCGGCGTTGATAAGATGACGCAAATATGCCTTTGTATAATGAGTGCAACAATAACAATCACATTTGTCGTCGAGCGGAGTAAAATCATCTTTATTTGAAGCGTTGCGCACAACGATTCTGCCATTTGATGTAAAAGCCGTTCCATTGCGCGCTATTCTTGTCGGCAATACACAGTCCATCATATCTATACCTCTCAAAAAACCTTCCACAAGGCAAT
Organism: uncultured Clostridia bacterium; assembly: GCA_947627075.1. Taxonomy (GTDB): domain Bacteria; phylum Bacillota; class Clostridia; order Christensenellales; family Pumilibacteraceae; genus CAG-552. The sequence goes on along the minus strand of CANQUR010000002.1, from coordinate 20,075 downwards.
CGGGACTGCCTACACCCATAAGATATCGCGGCATATTTTCGGGATAATACGGGCGCATTTCGTCAAGTATCTTATACATAGTTTCCTTTGGTTCACCAACACTCAATCCACCTATTGCAATACCGCAATCGGCATAATCCGACGTGACTTTAAGTGAAGCCAATCTCAAATCATTATAAACATTACCTTGAACTATGGGAAATAGCACCTGATCTTTTCGAGTTTTACTCTCAACACATCGTTTTAACCAATTGATAGTCCTATGCATCGCTGCTTCTGAATCGTTATAAGACGTCCCGAATTTTGTACATTGATCGAATGCCATTATTATATCGGCTCCAAGACTTTCTTCGATCTCTATGGCTTTCTCCGGCGTAAATATATGTTTACTTCCGTCTATGTGAGAATGAAACGTCACACCATCGTCATTTATTTTATTTAACTCTGCAAGCGAAAAAACTTGAAATCCGCCGCTGTCCGTAAGAATCGGTTTATTCCATGCCATAAATTTATGCAAACCGCCGGCAGCTTCAATGAGCTTGTGTCCCGGGCGCATATACAAATGATAGGTATTGGCAAGAATAATTTGAGCTCTCGCATCTTCAAGTTCATCGGGTGAAAGCGATTTGACTGTCGCCTGTGTGCCTACGGGCATAAAGACAGGGGTCAGGATCTTACCGTGCGGAGTCGTAAGTTCTCCGACACGTGCGCCTGTTTGCTTGCATACATGAATTATTTTGTAGCTGAAATTTTCCATTAAACTCCTTATTATTTTTACAATTACTGGTTTTTAAGATAATTTTAGACACTTCTATCCATTATTAGTTTATAAAAAACCAAGGGGCTTATAAGAACAGGCACGCGTCGCCGAAACTGAAAAATCTATACTTATGCTCTACCGCATACTTATAAATTTCAAGCGTCTCCTCTCTACCGCAAAATGCAGAGATAAGCATTATAAGCGTACTTTCCGGCAAATGAAAATTGGTTATCAGCGCATCTACCATCTTGAATTTATATGGAGGGTAAATAAAAATTTCGGTATTTCCGCTTCCGGGCAAAATTACTCCGCTCTCCGTAGAGGCGCTTTCAAGAACTCTGACGCTTGTAGTTCCGACTGCAATTATTCTGCGACCTTCTTTTTTGGCAAGATTCAGCTTGCTTGCTACGTCATCGGTCACGGAATAAAATTCACTGTGCATTTTATGATCTAATATGTTTTCGGTTTTTACCGGACGAAAAGTTCCCAAGCCGACGTGCAAAAGCACTTCGACGATTTCCACGCCCATATTCTTTATTTTAGAGATAAGTTCGGGCGTAAAATGCAATCCCGCTGTAGGTGCGGCACTTGAACCATCAACTTTGGCATAGACGGTTTGATAACTATCCTTATCTTTTAATTTTTCATGGATATAATGTGGTAACGGCATTTCCCCAATGCTATTGAGTATATCCTCGAATATCCCGTCATAATCGAATTTTATCGTACGAATGCCGTCTTCACCTATTTGTAAAACAGTGGCAACGAGCTTGTCGGAAAAAATTATTTTGTCACCTATCATTGCTTTACGAGCAGGTCGAGCAAGCACTTCCCAATCTGTCAGATTGATACGCTTATGCAATAGAAACTCTACTTTAGCACCGGTGGGCTTATTTCCATATATCCTTGCGGGCAATACTTTTGTGTTGTTTATAACAAGTACATCACCCTTATGCAAAAACTCAGGAAGATCTTTGAATATTTTATCATTAATTTGCTTGTTATGTCTGTCATAAACAAGCATCTTTGCACCATCACGTGGTTCTATAGGATGTTGTGCGATCAATTCAGGTGGAAGATAATAGTAAAAGTCACTCTTATTCATCATCCGACACCTTATCAAATAAACTTATTTGAGCCATAGCCGCTTCACTCATCGGAACACCGATATGCTTATAGGCAGCAGGCATCGCTACTCTTCCACGCGGTGTACGCGAAATAAAGCCGAGTTGAAGAAGAAATGGCTCAACGACATCCTCGATAGTAACAGCCTCCTCATTTGTTGCCGCAGCCAAAGTATCAAGTCCAACCGGGCCACCGTTAAACTTCAATATCATTGCGTCTAAAATTTTTCTGTCCGTATAATCAAGTCCCAAAGAATCGACTTCCAAATGCTCCAATGCGTGATCGGTAACTTTCTTGTTTATTTTGTTTTCGCCCATCACTATCGCAAAATCGCCCACTCTTTTTAGCAATCTGTTCGCGATTCGCGGTGTTCCTCTACTTCGGCTCGCTATATCCAAACAAGCATCTTCATCGATCTTGATATTCAAAATCTCAGATGAACGTCTTATAATTTGTGCGAGCTCATTTGGTGCATACAATTCCAATCTGCAGATTACTCCAAACCTGTCACGCAGCGGACCTGTAAGCATCCCGGCTCGCGTAGTTGCACCAATAAGTGTAAAATGCGGCAAAGAAAGTCTCATGCTTCGAGCGCTCGGTCCCTTTCCTATAACGATATCAAGGGCAAAATCTTCCATTGCGGGATACAAAATTTCTTCTACTGCTCTGTTGAGACGGTGTATTTCATCCACAAATAAAACATCGTTTTCATTCAAATTAGTAAGTATAGCCGCAAGATCGGCAGCTCGTTCGATCGCCGGTCCGCTTGTAATACGCAATTGAACACCTAGCTCATTTGCAATAATGTGTGACATAGTAGTTTTGCCAAGTCCCGGAGGTCCATACAGCAAAACATGATCGAGCGCTTCACCTCGTTTTTTACTTGCTTCGATAAAAACTCGTAAATTATCTTTCATTTTCTTTTGACCGACATATTCATCAAATGACTTCGGGCGCAATGAATTTTCTTCACTATCCATATCGAGCTTACTGCTTGTTACGAACCTATCTTCCTCAAACATATTTAACCTCTTTTAAGAGCAGCTTTTACAACTTCTTCTACCGTTTTGCCGTTTATATCTACTTTTTTAATTGCATTTATAGATTCCTGCTTTGAAAATCCCAAAGCCATCAATGCCAATAAAGCCTCATCGCCTATATCGCTTTGCAAAACAGCATCATTAGATTTTTGATCTACGGCAAATTCCTCGCCGAGTTTGTCTCTTAATTCAAGAACTATTCTTTCAGCTGTTTTTTTACCGACGCCTTTGATCTTGCTGATAGCCTTCGCATCACCGCTCGCAATTGCAACACATAGGTCATTTAAGGCGAGTCCGCTTAATATACCTATTGCTCCTTTTGCCGCAATACCGCTTATTGAGATCAAACGCAAAAACATTGCTTTTTCCTCTTTTGAATAGAAACCGTAAAGCGAAATTCCGCCCTCATAAATATTTAAGTATGTATAAAGTTTGACATTACCTTCCAACTTAAGCTCATTGAGACAAAAGTTACTGACATTAAGTTCATAACCTATACCGCCTACTTCCAAAACAACCGTGTTTATTTTTAATTCCTTTACAGTCCCAATGAAATAATCAAACATTTTGCGATCCTTCTTAATTCAATACTCTTTGGTTATAAACAGACGTATGTGCATGACAAATTGCCGCAGCAAGAGCATCTGCCGCATCATCCGGTTTAGGCTCTTCTTTCAATCCCAAAAACGCCTTTACCATATATTGCATTTGCTTTTTGTCCGCTCTGCCGTTGCCAGTAAGTGCTTGCTTTATTTGAAGTGGCGTATACTCATATAAATGTCCACACTCTTTTATTGCGCATAAAAGTATTACGCCGCGAGCTTGAGCAACCTTTATACCCGTGGTAATATTAGTATTAAAAAATAATTCCTCCACAGATACTGCATCCGGTCGATATTTTCTGATTATGCCTGACATAGCATCATTCAGAATTGCCAATCTAACAGGAATACTTTCATTTTTAGGAGTTTCTATAACACCATAATCGATAGTCTTCAGGCCTTGTGGCAATTTGTCAATGACTCCATAGCCTATAGTCGCGTAGCCGGGATCGATACCCAAAATTCTCATTTATCACTCCCGGATAAATCTATATTAGCATTACTATTCGATTCGGCAGATTCATTCAGCGCTTCTTCTTTATTGACGCTTGTCGTCTCATACATATATATTCCCTTTGAGCGACGCGAACGTAAGAGTCGTTTACAGTCATCCACTCCATAAATTTGATCAGAAGTCGCCAAAAAATTATCGAGTAAGCCATTATCATAAAAACTGAACCATTGATCATCTGTAAAAATGATATGATCGGCAAGATACGTATTGATTGTTTGAAGAATAAAAAATAATGCCTTGGTTGTATCGTAATCCTGCTGTGACGGCTGTAATGAGCCTCCCGGATGATTATGCGCTAAAATTATTTTTTTCGCTTTTGTGCGCGTTACCAATGATATGATCCTATTATTGTCTACTGTTGTAAAATCCGACAAGCCTTCTCCGATCGACACCACTTGCAAAACTCTGTCATTAATGTCCATTGCCATGCAATAAACATGTTCCTCGGGTCTTTGAATAAAATATGGTGCCAAAATTTCGATTGCTTGTTTAACTGTTGAAACAACAGGCTTTGGTTTTTGACGTGAAATTTCAGCCTTACGATAAATAGCATAATAACTTGCCAAGAATGCCGCGGCATTATTCGTCATATTGGGTATTTCTTTAAGATCGTATCTCGACGCACGCAAAACGCCATTCAAGCTACCGAAAGCATCTATTAAATCATGCGCGATTGGATTTGTATCTTTTCGCGGAATAACAAAACTTAAAAGATATTCCAACGTTTGATACTCACTGAATGTCACCAAATCAGGATCTCCATCAGCAGCAATTCTCAATCTTTCTCTGTGTCCCTCATGGATGCCCTTGCCCATATTTTACTCATCTTCCTCCTCTTCGGGAAGCTCGGCATTATGATATACGTTTTGGACATCATCATTTTCATCAAATGAATCGAGCATACGTAAAACCTTTTTTGTATTATCATCATCCAATGCTATATAATTCGACGGGAGCATGCTCACTTCGGCAGAAACAAATTCATATCCCGCTTTTTCCAATTTATCGCGAACATTGGAAAATTCATTCGGATCGGTCATTACCTCATAATTTCCATCTTCATCGATATTGAAATCTTCGGCCCCCGCTTCCAATGTCGCCATCATGACTTCATCATCATTCATCTTGTCGGTCTTTTCTATGATAATGACGCCCTTATTGCTAAACAAATACGATACACAACCGTTTGTGCCCATCGAACCACCTGCTCTATCGAAAATATGTCGAATTTCACTTGCTGTTCGATTTTTATTGTCAGTCAATGTTTCCACTATGACAGCCGTTCCACCGGGACCATATCCTTCATATGTGATATTTTCATAATTAATTGCTCCAAGCTCTCCGCTGGCTTTCTTTATGCTACGCATAATATTGTCGCCCGGCATATTATTGGATTTCGCCTTTGCAATAACATCACGTAATTTCGAATTGGTAGACGGATCGGGTCCGCCGAATTTTACTGCGACAGCTATTTCTCTGCCTATCTTTGTAAATATTTTACCACGCGCCGCATCGGTTTTTCCTTTTGCTCTTTTTATGGTCGCCCATTTGCTGTGTCCTGACATACTGTCCTCCAATTAAATTTATAATAATACATTAAACCTCCGGCACTGACGGAAGCATTAAGAGATTCCATATTTTCCATAGGTATCGTACAAATCGAATTACACTTATTCAATATATCCTCTCTTATTCCGTTTGCCTCATTGCCTATTACGATACAAAGTTTATCATACCGTTTTGTATCTTCAAATATATTTTTGCCGTCCATTGCGGCACCTATTATATTGTAACCTTTTTTTGCAATAATGTCAATAAAATTACCTATGTGTAAATCAGCTTTAGATAATGCGGATACACAACTGCGCACAACTTTCGGATTATAAATATCAACGCAATCATCGCAAACTATCTCATATCCGGTAGCGACGGCGGTTCGAATGATAGTACCCATGTTTCCCGGATCGCGTATCCTGTCAAGATAAAGTACTCGATTCGAAATAAGATCCGACAGAGGCTTTTTATAAGCTATTGCAATCACTCCCGGAGCACTGTCCGCAGAGCTTAATTTGTTCATTAATTTATCCGAAAAATATACGATCTTATTTTTGTTCAATCGATTGCAATCAAATTTTTCGGATGCCAATATGGTTTTAATATATTCATCGGGAGTATCGAGAATGCCTCTATACCCTTCGATCAAATATTCTCCGCTTATATCACGATATTTTTTTTGTTTAAGCTTATTTGCACTTTTATAAAGCTTATTGTCTTCAGAAATTATTACATCCATAAAAAAAGCACCTTTTTGATAGGTGCTTAAAAAATTTACTTACAAGCATTTGCTGCCGTCTCGGCAAGCTTGGCAAAAGTAGCGGCATCATTGACGGCGATATCTGCAAGCACCTTTCTGTTAAGATCAATACCTGCGACCTTAAGACCATGCATAAATTTGCTGTAAGAAAGTCCGTTTATCCTTGCAGCGGCATTTATACGTGCGATCCAAAGTTGACGGAATTGTCTTTTCTTTTGTCGGCGACCAATGAAGGCATACATTTGAGACTTCATGACCGCTTCTCTTGCAATACGGTAAGATCTTGACTTTGAACCGAAATAGCCCTTAGCCAATCTCATTATCTTTCTTCGTTTTTTAACTGCGTTTACAGCCCTTTTAATTCTCATAATAACTCACACTCCTTACTTTTGAATCATGGTGCGAACAGTTCTGTTCTGCTTATTGGAAGACATATATTCTCCTTTTCTCAAACCCATTTTACGTTTGCTGGATTTTTTGGTAAGAATATGGTTCTTTCCTTGATGGGCAATTTTTATACGCCCGTTTTTTGTTACGCGAAAACGCTTTTTAGCGCCGCTATGTCCTTTCATTTTTGGCATTTATATTTCCTCCGAGTTTTTATTTTTTTGGTTGTAAAATCATAATTATGTTTCGACCTTCGGTCAAAGGTTTTTTATTCATTTCCCCGACATCTGCAATAAGTGAAAAAAATTCATTCATAACTTCGACTCCAAGCGAAGCATGTGCCTGTTGGCGACCGCGCATTCTTATGGATACTTTTACTTTATCTCCGTTGCTCAAAAACTTCGCAGCCTGTTTTGCTTTAGTCTCTAAATCATGAGTATCTATAGTCATTGACAGCCATACTTCCTTTAGATCCGCAACTTTTTGGTTCTTTCTGGCATCTTTTTCTTTTTTAGCATTATCAAATCGAAATTTGCCATAATCCATGATCTTGCAAACAGGTGGATTGGCGGTAGGGCTTATTTTCACAAGATCGAGATTCTTTTCGTCGGCGATCTTGTTTGCTTGAGCCGCAGACATAATACCCAATTGATTTCCGCTTTCATCAATGACTCTTATTGCCGGGTCGGTGATTTTGTAGTTTATTTCAACTTCCTTAATAATGATGTTATTCCTCCAAACAAAATTATGAGCGGAAGTAAAATCATCCGCTCATAAATAACGTAAACCGTATATCTATATTATTGCGTTACCAATCCGAGTGAACCCGACTGGTGAGATAAATCTACTTCCAACTTTTATATTATACGACTATATTATTGGTTTGTCAAACGTTTTAATGCGTTACTTGCAAACTTTTTTATCGATTTCGTCCTTTAATTTAGCTAAAAACTCCGATTTAGTCATCTGTCCGAGGTCGCCGTTATTGCGAGACCTTACCGAGATAACTCCCGAATCCTTTTCTTTGTCACCGATAATGATCATATACGGAACTTTTTCCATTTGAGCTTCTCTGATCTTATAGCCTATTTTTTCACTTCTTACATCTATCTCGCATCTCAGACCTTCTCTTGCAAGTTCGTCGCGCAAAAGTTTTACATCATCGATAGTTCTGTCCGTAAGCGACATTATCTTTACCTGAACAGGGCTCATCCACAACGGCAAAGCTCCTGCATATTTTTCGATAAGCATAGCCATCATTCGCTCATAGCAGCCGAATGCACTACGATGGATTATATACGGATGCTTCTTTTCTCCATCGGCATCGACATACCACATGTCGAATTTTTCGCTGAGGAACATATCGACTTGAATGGTCATAAGCGTATCTTCCTTTCCATAAACATTGCGACATTGAATATCGAGTTTAGGACCGTAAAATGCAGCTTCTCCCTTAGCTTCAATATATTTGATACCGAGATGATCGAGAATTTTTTTCATCAGCGCTTCGGCTCTGTTCCACTCTTCCGGACTGCCTATATATTTTTCACGATCATTTTCATCCCATTTTGAGAATCTGAAAAATACGTCATCTATCATACCAAGGCATTGCAAAAAATAATAGCTCAATTCAAAGCAACCCTTAAATTCTTCTTCAAGTTGTTCGGGAGTACATATAAGATGCCCATCGCTCAAATGGAATTGTCTCACTCTTATAAGACCATGCATTTCACCCGAAGCTTCTTTACGAAACAGCGGCGACGTTTCATTGTACCTTATAGGCAAATCCCTATAGCTTTTAAGTCCATTTCTATATATCATATATTGAAACGGACAAGTCATAGGTCTCAACGCAAATACTTCGTCATCGCTTTCGGGATCACCCAAAACAAACATTTTATCAAGATAATGATCCCAATGTCCACTTATCTTATAAAGATCGCTCTTTGCAAAAGATGGTGTTTTTGTTAGTTGATAGCCTCTGCGTTCTTCCTCATCCTCAACGAAACGTTGAAGTATTTGAAAAAGTTTGGCGCCCTTTGGCATAAGCAAAGGCAGTCCTTGTCCGATTTTTTCTTCTGTCATGAAATATCCGAGTTCTCTGCCTAACTTATTATGGTCACGACGCTTCGCTTCCTCAAGCTTTTCGAGATATTCGGTAAGATCGGATTTTTTATCGAAGGCAGTACCATAGATCCTCGTAAGCATTTTATTCTTTTCATTGCCTCGCCAATATGCGCCGGCTATTTGCGTTAATTTTATAAATTTGACTTTGCCTGTACTTACCAAATGAGGTCCGCGACACAAATCCACAAATTGCCCTTGGCGATAAAAAGTCAATTCCGAATCATTGGGAAGATCGTCTATAAGTTGTATCTTGTACGGCTCGTCAAAACCTCTCATTTGAGTTATGGCGGATTTTCGAGAAACGTTTAATCTTTCTATAGGAAAATCAGCCTTTATGATAGCTTGCATTTCCTTCTCGATAAGTTCGAAATCATCTACCGTTATCGGAGACGCAAAGTCGAAATCATAATAAAAGCCATTTGCTATACTTGGACCGATTGCCAGTTTTGCATTCGGATAAATATTTTTTACCGCTTGTGCTAAAATATGAGCGGCGGTATGCCTGTAGGCATTGCGACCCTCCTCATCCTTAAATGTCAAAACCTCGAGCTTACAATCATTATTCAATTTGTAAGTCAAATCTACAAGTTTATCATCCACTTTTGCAATCAATGCCGCTCGAGCAAGCCCCTCGCTTATTTTAGGAAGAAGCTCTAATATGGTGCTGTTCTGCGGAACGGAAATGACCGAATTATCTTTTAATGTAACTTTGATATCCATTTTAATTTTCTCCTATAAAAAAATCCTTAACAAACGTTAAGGACGATATTTACCGTGATTCCACCTTATTTCGTACGCCAATAAGGCATACCTCATTTTATCGGATTACGCCGAATCGCTTCCATAAAGGGTGGTTTCATGTTTAGTGTTGTTATGTCGATCCCAGCATCCGACACTCTCTGTAAACTTAAAACTAAAATTACTTGTCCCTTCTTAAGAAATTTTACTACGATATTATTATAACCTTGAAAATCGAATTTGTCAACAGTTTTTAGTTATTTTTATAAATAAACTTTTACAAGCAAAAAATTCCCATTTCTCACTGTTTATGTCAGACATAAACAGTCAATATAATTCGGGTTTACACATTCCCGTACAAAAAGTAAGCACATATATCTCGAGAGCACCTTTCTTTTTAAGTTCTTTGGAACAGCTTTCTGTAGTTGCACCTGTAGTAAACACGTCATCTACAAGCAAAATTTTTTTCTTTTTGAAATTATCATTAGCAACAAAACTATTTTCGGCTTCCTTAAATCTATCGCTCCTACTCAATTTAGCAAAATTTTCCGAGTATTTTATTCTTGTCAATGTAGTTACAAGCGGGATCTTTATAATTTGAGAAAGCTCTTTTGCTATCCAATAAGCTTGATTATATTCTCTCGTCCGTTCTTTTTTAGGATGCATAGGCACATAAGTTACAATATCAACACACCAATTATTTTTATAATATTCGTCTGCCAAATATTGTGCCATAACTTTTGCCAAATATCTTTCTCCGCCATATTTCAATCTATGAACCAAGTTACGTGCTTTCCCTTCATATATAAACGGAGCCCGTGCTTGCAAAAAATTGCGTCCATGGTTCATACAATCATCGCAATATATGGTTGTTTCGCCTACTGCTCTACCGCATTTTGGACAAAAGCGGATATTCGCTTTAAGCGAACATCCGCTGCATATCTCGTATCTGTTTTCTTCAAACATATCTTTTCCGCAAACGGCACATTTTATGTTTTGCGGATAAAACATTTGAAGAAGAATGCTCTTTATACTCACTTACTTATAAGCGCAAGAGTTTCACGCGCAATAACAAGCTCTTCATTAGTAGGAATGATATACGCCATAGCACTACTGCCGTCAACGGAAAGCTTTACCGCATTACCTTTGCCGGGATTAAGGTTCTTTTCCCTATCATACTTCATACCCATAAATGCAAGCGAGTCAAGCACTTTTTCTCTGACTTCCGGCGTATGTTCTCCTATGCCACCCGTAAAAGCAATTAGATCGAGTCCACCGAGCGCAGCCACATAAGAACCTACGTATTTTAGCACCCTGTAAGAGAACATATCGAGCGCAAGACGGCAACGATCGTTTCCTGCTTCAATACCCGCAAGAAGATCTCTGAAGTCACTGCTTACACCGCTGATGCCTAATACGCCGCTCTTTTTGTTGAGATAAGAAGTTATCTCATGAATATCCATGCCTTTCTTGTCTGAAAGATATTCCAAAACCGCCGGATCCAAATCGCCGCAACGAGTTCCCATAATCAAGCCCTCCAGCGGAGTAAGTCCCATGGAAGTATCTATACATTTACCATCTTTTACGGCGCTGATGCTTGCACCATTGCCGAGATGGCATACTATTATCTTGCCCTTTCTGCCGAGAAGTTTTTCAGCCTCGCCACTTACAAAGAGATGACTTGTGCCATGGAAACCGTATTTACGGACACGGAAATTCTTATAATCTTCATAAGGTACACCATACATATACGCATAATCGGGCATAGTAGAGTGAAAAGTATTATCGAAAACAGCTACCATAGGAGCCTTTGGCATAACTTTTTGACAGGCTCTTATTCCCATTATATTCGCAGGTTGATGCAAAGGAGCCAAATCTATGTTATGTTCTATCGCCTTCATAACATCTTCGGTAATAAGTTGACTGCAAGTAAAATCTTCCGCTGCGTGCACTACCCTATGTCCAACAGCTGAAATTTCATCCATTGATTTAATGACACCGTGTTTTTTATCCACGAGAGCATCAAGAACAAGGCTTATCGCTTCAACATGCGTCGGCATGGGCTCATTGATAACAAATTCTCCTTTGGAAGTCTTGTGCGTAAGCACCGAACCGTCTATACCGATACGTTCGCAAAGACCTTTTGCAATTACGCTTTCATCCTCCATATTAATGAGTTGATACTTAAGAGAAGAACTTCCTGCATTTATTACTAATATTTTCATTCCTAATTTCTCCTATTTTATTTCCGTTTGCAAAGCCGTAATGGAAACAACATTGACAATGTCCTCTACAGAACATCCGCGGCTGAGATCGTTGACCGGCATATTGAAACCTTGGCAAATAGGACCTACTGCCTCAGCACCTGCTAATCTTTGTACAAGTTTATATCCGATATTTCCCGCTTGAAGATCGGGGAAAATCAATACATTTGCTTTGCCGGCAACATTACTTCCGGGAGCCTTGAGCGCAGCAACTTTTTCTACAAGCGCCGCATCAAGTTGCAATTCTCCGTCAACGCAAAGGTCGGGAGCATTATTTTTTACCAAAGCCGTTGCAGCTGTAACTTTATCTACGAGTTCATGTTTTGCCGAACCTTTTGTCGAGAAAGAAAGCATTGCTACTTTAGGAGATATTCCGGCTACATTTTTAGCCGTTTGGGCACTCGATATTGCTATATCGGCAAGCTGTTCTGCTGTCGGGCACGGATTTACGGCGCAGTCACCGAATACCATTATGTGATTTTCTCCGTAATTGCAATTTTCGGGAAGTACCATAATGAAGCAACTGCTTACGGTATTGATCCCCGGTGCGGTCTTGATTATCTGCAATGCCGGACGAAGGACATCACCGGTCGCATGAATAGAACCGGATACCATACCGTCTGCGTCATGGCATTTCACCATTAAAACGCCAAGATACAATACATCTTTTATTTGTTGCGCAGCCGTTTCCATGGTCATTCCTTTGTTTTTACGAGCCTCGTACAAAGTCGTGATATACTTTGTAAGGTCTTCTTTGGCGGGATCGAAAACCCTTATCCCATTAAGGCAAACGCCGGGAACTACGGATTTGATCTTATTCTCATTGCCTACAAGAATAATATTAGCCAAGCCTTCCTTGGTAATTTGTTCGGCAGCGCGAATATTTCTTTCTTCTTCACCTTCGGGAAGAACAATTGTCTTTTTCAAAGCTTTAGCTTTTTGACGAATAGATTGCATTAATTCCATAATAATCTCCTTTTGTCAACAATTACAGATTTGGTTTGTAATTTCAAAATTTTGTGCTATAATTATAGCACAATCTTTTACGGTTGTAAAATATTTACACGGACAAAAAACCGATTTTTAAGGAGAAAAATGAGCGTAGGACTTATTTGTGAGTTTAACCCTTTTCATTACGGGCATCGTTATATTATAAATAAAATAAAAGAATTGACAGGCGAACACGTAATTTGTATAATGAGCGGTCCATTTGTACAGCGCGGTGAGCCGGCTTGCGTCAATAAATTTGCCAGAACACGCATAGCATTGGAAAATGGCGCCGACGCAGTTATCGAACTTCCCGTAAAGTTCTCTATCGCAGCCGCAAAAAATTTTGCTCAAGGAGGCGTTGAAGTCTTAAAGCACATTTCCGATATATCTTCTCTTGCCTTCGGCGTGGAAACAAATCATATTGATAAGCTATATGATATTGCAAAAATAAAAAGATCCCCAAATATCGATAAGCTAATAGGCTCCGAAATGTATAAAGGAAATTCATATCCCAAAGCCGTTTCCAATGCTATCCTAAAAGCTTCGAGCGACGAGAGCCTCATAGAGATCCTCGATCGCCCAAACAATATTCTTGCTATAGAATATCTCGAAGCTCTTAACGGTACAAATATCTCAGCATTGCCAATTCCGAGGATCGGAAGCGGATATAACGATATGACGCTCGGTCAAAGTTTCGCGTCGGCAAGCGCAATACGAGAAAATCTTAATAGCAACAATATTGCTCTCGAAAAATATATGCCGATCGAGATGCTTGAAATTTGTCATAATGAAAAACCTAACTATAAAACTCTCGATACGCTTATTTTATATTCGTTAAGAAAATTATCTTTACAAGAATTGCGACAACTGCCGGATGTGGAATGCGGACTCGAATACCAAATCAAAAAGGCTGCCGATCTACCCTCTGTAGATCGGGCTTTGGATCTATTAAAATCCAAACGATACACATATGCACGCCTTAAAAGAATATTCTTATATGCTTTACTTGGCGCGACCAAACAGATTATGTCTGACATAAACAGCATTAAAACAAGAGTTTTAGGCATAAAAAAAGAGTTCAGATCAAATTTATCAAACTTCGATCCAAATATTATAACAAGAAATTCCGATGCGGACCTCTCCTATCGTGAAAGTACAAGCGTAAAGATAGATGCGTTTGCGGACGACGTATATTCTCTGTTAACAAACACAACAGCCAATGATTATTATAAAACTCCAATGATCATTGTATAAAGTTTATAATTTCTCGGCTATGTCATAAATAAGCCTTTCGGTTTTTGTCATGCCGAGGCAACCGTCTGTCAATGATTTTCCATATTCGATCGGCTCATCTTGTCTTCCATCCAATAAATAACTTTCTATCATAAGCCCTTTGATTACGTTTGAATATCCGTTTTTGACAAAATCTATTGCCGACATTGCAATAGTAGGTTCTAAATCATAGTTCTTCCCACTGTTAAAATGATTACAATCCATAATTACAGCGGGATTTACTCCAATGTTTATACATTCCTCAATATATTTATCCAATGATTCTTTATTGCAATTGCAAAACATTTTCCCTGAAACATCCGTGTAACCTCTGAATACGGCATGAGCATATGTATTTCCACATGAACTCATCTCCCATCCATTAAAAGAAAAATCGTTGCTACTATATACAATTTTTATAGCTTTTGCCAAACTTGACAAATCTCCATGCATTGGGTTTTTTATGCCGACAGCGACATCAAGACCACTTGCATACATACGATGGTATTGATCTTCCGATGACCTTGCACCAATAGTAACATAGGAAAGCAAATCAGCGAAATACGGATACATTCCCGGATATAACATTTCATCGGCGGCAAAAAAACCAAATCTATCGGCAATATCAACCATCAATTTTCGGGCTGCAAGTATTCCTTTATTTATATTTTCATGCTTATAATCCGGCGAATGAAGTATCCCACGATATGCGCCCGCATCAGATCTCGGCTTTGTAGTATAAACGCGAGGTATGATAAATATTTTATCCTTGACTTGTTCGGATATTCGTTTTAGAAATTCACAATAAAATAGCACGGCATCCGGATCGTCGGCAGAACACGGCCCAATAATCATCAAAAATTTTCCTTTGCCTTCAATAGATGTTTTTATTTCATTGTCAAAATCAACCTTATTTTCAAAGTTGCCTACAATAAGATTTTTTGCTTTTTCAAAAGATATTAACTTTCTTATTCTTTGGTACATAATAATTTTAATTAAAAGTTATTGTACGTAATTCATGACGATTTTTACGGATCATATCAAGTAAACTCAACAAAAATTGTTCCGTTTCCGAAAACATACTATCCAAATGAGTTTTCGTCTTGTCGATCAGCACATCGCGTTGAATTGCGGCTTTATTGATGATCTTTTGAGCCTCTCGTTGCGCCAATTGTTCGATCTCACTGCCCGCGACCATTCGACGCGCTTTTTCTTCTGCGGATGAAATAGTATTTTTAGCTACAAAATCCGCATTTTGCAAAATCTGCTGCTTATTTTCAATGATTTTCCGAGCGTCCTTAATACAAGTTGGCAAAGAATTTTTAAGCTCTTCAATAAGTTGCAAACATCTGTCCGGATCGACCTTTCGTTTTGGCAAACCTTTGATGTCTACAAATTCATCTTTCAAAAGCTCTATGAGCGTTATTGCATCCATTATTTCTCCGAATAAAGACTTCGCACATATTTTTCCGCATTTGTATCTATATAACCATCAAGCTTTGCATCGAGTTTACAAAGCTCCCGAACTACAGTACTACTGACATGGTCGAGTTCAGACATTGCGGGCAATAATACAATTTCCATTTCCGGCAATAAAGAACGATAAACGCGCATAAGACTTTTTTCATAGTCATAATCATTTGCGTTTCTGACACCGCGTACAAGAATATTGATATCGTTTTTCTTCATAAATTCGGTCAATAATCCCTCAAAAGTCTCAATTCTTATGTTATTGCATTCCAGCGATGCCGCAACGATTTGTTTTCGCACATTGATATCATGATATTTTTTACCCGTATCTAAAGCAATGGCGACAACGACTTCATCAAATAATTTAGACGCGCGTAACACGATATTCTTGTGCCCCAATGTAAACGGATCGAACGATCCCGCAAATACGGCTTTTTTCATTTTTCTCTCCTTTGTAAAAATGAAATTGTTGTACTTCCGCAAATTCTATTATCTATTATATACCTTTCCCCTGTATCAGGCAAGCCGATTTTAGTGGAATGCTCTAAAAAAATTATACCGTTTTGTGTCAATAAATCATATTTTTCTATGAGATCAAAAATAATTTGTTCATTTTTGCCGAAATACGGGGGATCTAAAAAGATAAAATCGAACTTTCTTCCGCTTAATTTTTTCAAAGCGATCTGAAAATCGGTATTATATATCTCCCCCTTTGCTCCAACGTGAGCCAAATTCTTCTTTGTGAGCTCGTAGCTGTCATGACTCTTATCAACAAAAACCGCATTTTCGGCGCCACGGCTCAAAGCCTCTATCCCCAAAGCTCCGCTACCCGAAAAGAGATCAAGAACAATAGCCCCATAAAATTCGCCTTTAGACGAAAGGATATTAAAAACCGTTTCTTTTATCCTATCGGTAGTAGGTCTGACTTCGTTACCGACCGGCGAAAAAAGTTTCTTCCCTCTGTATTTTCCGGAAATGACACTCATATCGACTGCCTTCTGTACATTTTCGTTGGCGTTACAATAATATCAAGAGGTACGTCAAAAATTTCGGCAAAATTTTCATGGGTAATTTGTTCGTCATAGGCAATTCCGACTTTGACGGTAAAAGTATTTTGCAAAAATTTATCGTAATACCCACCCCCGTATCCAAGCCTATAACATGAACTATCAAAAGCGAGCATGGGGACTACAGTAAGCGTAGGAATTTCCTCTCGACCATAACATTTTTTATCTATATTGCCTAGCTTGTCCGCATTAAGTTCTCCCCCCAAATATTTAAGCGACTTCATTTTGCCCTCGGCAGTATACGGGATATAAATTTTTTCGGCATTATTTTTAATGAATGTGTGAGTATCGACTTCGCTGCCGAAAGAAACATATACAAATATTGAAGAATGCCCTTTAGCTATTTCTTGTAATTTCTTTAATATCATTAGATTTTTTTCTTCTCTCCCTACTATATTTTTACGTATAGAGGAGTATTTTTTGCGAAGTTCTTGCTTATTCATAAATTCTCCTTGGTCTACTTCCAAAAGAAGTCAATATCTCATATATTATTGTATTATTGTTATTTGCCACACAAATCCCATCGATGTTTTTACCCAAAAATTCAGCTTTGTCTCCGGTTTGAACATCGATATCGGATACATTTACAAAACACATATCCATACAAATGTTCCCTACAGTCTCGCAAAGTTTTCCTTTAATACAAAACATTTGCTTTTGTCTGCGAATGCCATCCGCATAGCCGGCACCGAGCACTGCGATTTTCATATCGTTCGTGGCAACATACGAATAACCTATTCTTTCTCCTTTCTTAACAGATAAAACCGCATAAACCTCGGTATAAGCCGACATTACAGGTTTGAGGTGTTCATCTCCGTACCCATACATAGCCAAGCCGCAACGGACCATATCTAATTGATATTCCGAAGGAAGTTTTAAAAAATTGCTTGCACAAGCATGACGTTTTACGCAATGATCTATATTCATAAAGCGATCAAATTGTATTGGAGCATATTCAAAATCCGAAAAATGCGTATAAATACTGTCGACTTTTATTCCTTTGGCTACGCATAGATCCAAAAAAGCGTCCACTTCGGAAGGTAAAATACCCAATCTATTCATACCTGTATTTACCTTTACACATACCCGCTTATGTTGAAAATCTTTTTCGCTTGTTGCGGCATAAATTACATTGTCATCATTTATATCTTCGGAAGGACATAGAACATAGATCGGTTTAGAAGTAATCTTACGAAGTTTTATCGCTTCATCCCCATTTGCCACCGCATAACTATCAATGTAATCGTCAATAAAATGCGCTATTGCCAATCCATGACCGTATGCATTGCCTTTCACTACTGCACAAAGTTCGCACGACACTCGTTTTCTCAAATAACAAAGATTGGATTCAAGACAAGAAATATTGATTTTTAAGGTAAGCATAGCCAATATATATGTCATTATTACATATTATGTTACACATATATTAGTACCTTAAATAACTATCGAACGCATTTTCAATGTGATTTATCTCTCCGTCGCATACTTCTATTACATCAAATCTAACAGGATAGTCATAAAGATGTTTATATTGAATATAGCCGCTCGCAACCTGACTGATTTTTCTTATCTTATGCGAATCCACCGCTTCTGCGGG
Source organism: uncultured Clostridia bacterium (assembly GCA_947627075.1). GTDB lineage: Bacteria > Bacillota > Clostridia > Christensenellales > Pumilibacteraceae > CAG-552. The sequence goes on along the minus strand of CANQUR010000002.1, from coordinate 1,808 downwards.
AGTTCCGTATTGTGTACCGTTGCGCGTCTTGACTTCAATAAAAATCAAATATCCGTCATGTGCGGCTATGATATCGATTTCACCGTATTCATTGACATAATTACGCTTTATGATTTCATATTTTTTCTTTTTTAGATAGTCAACGGCGATATCCTCTCCCATCTTACCTATGAGTTTATTATTTTTTTTCATCGACTTCTCCTACAAAATTTTTTATAAAGGTAGTTCGATGAATCTTGCATGGACCGTATTTTTTAAGCATTTCAATATGAGATTTTGTACCATATCCCTTATTTGACGCAAAGCCATATTCGGGATAAAGCTTGTCCATTTCAAGCATTAATCTGTCTCTGTACACTTTTGCCAAAATTGAAGCCGCCGCTATATTATAGCTATATGTATCGCCTTTTATAATAGGCACCGTCTTGATAGGCAAATCAAGTTTTACAGCGTCAACAAGAACCAATTTAGCGTCTTTTAACTGCGTAATGCATTTGCTCATGCCAAGCTTGGTAGCTTGTAAAATATTTATTTCATCAATTGTCTTTTCGTCTATGACGACAATAGAATATTCAGCACATTTTATGATTTTTTGATATAATTCTTCTCTCTTTATAGGCGAAAGCTGCTTACTGTCGTTTATGCCTTCAATAATAAAATCCATAGGCATTTTACATGCGGCTATTACGACAGGACCGGCAAGAGGTCCACGACCGGCTTCGTCGCATCCGGCTACATCGTTACCATATTTTTGATCGAAATAAAATAAATCTTTTGTCATTTTATTTAACCGTCCAAGCAAATTTTACCAAGCTTCCCTTTGCGAAAATCATCAATGATAGCAATACAAGTTCGGTCAATATCGGGAATATTTCCTTTCATTATATAGCCCCTGCTCCTTGCTATGTCTGACATAATCAGATAGAAATCGTCACAAATTACGACGTGGTATTTATCCGATATAATCTTTGGGTCAATAGCAACAAGTTCTCGTAATAGCATATATGCAAGTTCATTTTTGTCAAGCACTTCATCCTTTATACTTCCTATAAATGCCAACCTCATTGCCGCAGTTTGATCGTTAAGCTTTGGATAGAGCGTACCGGGAGTATCCAGAACCTCGAATCGATCGCTTATTCTCACCCATTGTTTGCCTCGTGTCACTCCGGCTCGATTCCCGGTGATTGCGCTTGCCCTACCGCACAAATTATTGATAAGCGTGCTTTTACCTGAATTAGGAACACCAATGACCATAGCTCTTATTGAAGTATTCACACCTTTGGCCTCGAAATGAGCGATTTTTTCCGCACATATCTTTTTTGCCATTGCGATCAAAGGGAGCGCAGCTCTTGATGATATGCTATTGATTGCAAAGGCATCGTCGCCCATATCTTTTAACTTTTTCAGCCAAATTGCCGCGCTATCATTTGATATCAAATCTGCTTTATTCAAAACAAATATGATTTTTTTATTGGCTATGATAGGTTCAAATGCCGGATTAATACAGCTTTTTGGAGCACGCGCATCCACAACATAAAATATCACATCTACATATTTGACATTTTCCTGCATCATACGAAGTGATTTTGTCATATGCCCGGGGAACCAATGAATATCCATCATTTATCCTCCAAAAGATCAGCTCTCATACGTGCGGTATATTCGATCGATTTTTGCTTTCGCCAAGTCTCGATATTTTCATGATGTCCACTTAAAAGCACTTCGGGAACCTCAAGCCCTCTGAAAACTCTTGGCCTTGTGTATTGAGGATATTCCAGTAATCCGCCGCTGAAAGAATCGCCTTGAGC
>CANQUR010000001.1 GCA_947627075.1 uncultured Clostridia bacterium | reverse complement strand
CGGGAAGCGGCGAGGATGCAAATAGTCATATAGCCGATATGCAGAGGCTTGCAGAAGATGGAAACGGCAAATATTATCCTATATTGACCGGTCATGCCGGCGAGATAGGCACTATGATGCGTTCCGAACTCAAAGGTCCCAATATTTCCGAATTTGCATTTAAGGAGGAAATTATTACGGTTCCCAATGAGTATTATAGTCATCCTATCTTGGAAGGCATAAAAGGTGACAGCACACAAAATCCCTATGATCGTCTTCCTACTGTAACGGGCTTCTTCGCGACGCGCGAAAAGACGGCGCAAAAGGGCAAGCCGCAACCGGAAAAGATATTGCAAGCGGGTTATGTTCCACTCTATGTTCAATGGCAATATGGCAACGGCAGAGTGGGCGCTTACATGAGTTCGCTCAGTAGCGGCACCGGTGACGGTTTCAGCGGAAGTAGCTTCTTGACCGACCCCCAAGGTGAAATGCTTATAGAAAATATAGTAAATACCTTGTTGCCGACCACGGATATAGCACCGCATGATATCGATGTGGTATTTTCCGAGGATAACTATACGACTACCATGAGCATTTATCCGAAAAATCTTGAGGAAAATGACAATATTCGTATAAAGATCTATGATCCCGGTCAAAATCCAAACGATCCGACGGTAACGCCGACGACCTTATTCTGGGATGACACGGCACGTGTTGCATTTGAGACAAAGCAAGCCGGAGTTTATACGATCATAGTAGAGCAGATCAGAAAAGATAACGGAGGAAATGACGTTGTTGTGGCTTCGGAAGAATTGTACAAAGCGTTCTCTTATTCAAGAGAATATCATACGTTTGTCGAAGTGGATGTTATCGACGCCTATATGTCTGACTTGGCAAAAGCGGGTCTTGGCAAAGTTGTAGAGTCCGAATCTCCGAGCAGCGTATTTTCCGATATGGACATAGTCTTACATATGACTTATGATCCGCGTATGTTGTTTATAATAATTTCCATAATATTGTTCTTGCTTGACGTTGCGGTACGCAAATTCAAGTTTAAGTGGATCCATGAGATTATACGAGATCGCAAAGAACGTAAAAAGCTTATGGAACACAAAACCGTTTAAGGAGAAAAAAATGAAAAAAACTCGGCTGCTTATTTTTATAAGTATTATGGTGTGCGCTATAATGTCTTTGGCGGCTTGCAACAATCTTCCATTGCTTGCAACGCCCCAAGACTTGTCGGCGGACGAAAGTGTTTCGAGACTTTCTTGGCTGAATGTGGATGGCGCATTAAGCTACGAAATAGAAACGAGTGTAGATGAGGATACGTCTTCGACAAATTCATTTAGAGTGAGTACATTGGGACTTGAATCCAGCAGAACTTACAGATTCAGAGTTCGTGCGATCGGTAGCAGAAACGAGTACAGACCGTCGGAATGGAGTGAACCCTTCGAAATATTTAAGCCGTATGAAAATGGTATGGTTTTCGAAAGCATAAACGGAAATACCGAATACAGTTTGCAAGAGATTGGAACCGTTACGCCCGATGAAGACGGAGTTTTGGAAATTCCGAGTACATATCATAATAAACCCGTTACGCAAATAGGCGATCGTGCTATGTTCCGTTTGGAAGATAGCTTCAAAAAGATCATCGTTCCCGCTTCTGTGACCGTAATAGGTAAAGAAGCGTTCAGAGAATCCAAATCGCTTACCGAAGTGGAGTTGCCCGACAGCGTGACTACCATAGGTTCTTATGCCTTTTATGGTTGTACGGGATTAAAAAATATAAAGCTTCCCGAAGCATTGACGGCTGTGCCGCAAGCATGCTTCAGCAATTGTACCGGGCTTGGTAACGTCACATTCGGTAATAATATCGTTTCGATAGGAGATTTTGCATTCCAATATTGCTCGAATAAATCTGCCGACGGTACGATCACCGGTTTGACTGAGGTCAGGATCCCGAATTCCGTTATATCAATAGGAAAGAGCGCTTTTTCGGACGCGTTGGCGTTGGACACTGTAGTATTTGGCAATAATGTCGAAACTATTGGAGAACAGGCGTTCGTAAATGATACGTCTTTGCAAAACGTAACATTAAACGAAGGACTTTTATCCATAAGCACTTACGCATTCGGAAATTGCGGCACTCTTAAAAGAATAAGCGTGCCCAACAGTGTATTGGCTGTGGAGACCGGCGCTTTTTACGGTTGCAGTCAATTGAGTGATGTTGAGCTCGGCGACGGCTTGAGAACTCTCGGAAGCGGCGCCTTTTACGGCACGCCATTATGTCCGGCTGAAGATGAGGACGATAATAACTATGATTGCAAAGACGCTTACTATGTTGACGGGTGGTTGCTTGGACTTCCGAACAATAAATACGCCCCCAAGACCAATTATCAATATAATCAAGATGGTTCTATCAAAACCGACGAAAACGGTAATCAGGTAATATTGAGCGTAGAAACTCATCTATACAATTTAGAAGTACAACCCGGAACGGTCGGTATAGCCGAACTTGCGTTTTATTGGTATCCCGCAATCAAGTATACGCTCAATTCCGATGGAGAACAAGTCGTTGATGACGCGGCATTTTGCGGTTTGCAAACCATTACATTACCGGACTCGCTCAAATATATCAATGCGAATGCTTTCAGAATGTGCGCCAACTTGACGGAAGTTTATTTTGGTAGCGGTTTGGAGGCTATAGATAACGGTGCGTTTGAAATTTGTCCTTACTTGGAAAGATTGGAATTCAAGGAAAATTCACCACTTTCTGTCATAGGTAATTACGCATTCAATTCCGTACCCAGAGGTCTGGAAAAACCTTTGTCCGATTATATAAAAGAGCGATTTATGGGAAGACAAGGTGACGATGGTCCTATAAACTCCAGATTAGGTAGTCCTTATGCCGGTGAAGGTAGCGGTATCCACGATCTCAATTTGCCGTCTTCGTTAAAAGAAGTAGGCGCATACGCTTTTTACGGTTCGTTCTATTATGTGTATTATAGAACCTTGTCCGGTTACTCGGACAATGTTGTATATGTCGGCGGATGGGCTGTAGGTACCGATGAGGAAGGAGTGGAATATATCAACGTAGCTGCTACTCAGCCAGACGGTAAACCTGTAGTCGGTATATCTAATTATGCTTTTGTTGATGGCGTAAACATAGCTACTGCCACATTGCCGACAAGCTCATCGGCATTCAAATATTTGGGCATGGGCGCTTTCAGCGGATGTATGTCTTTGGAATCGATCGAGATACCCGATGGCATTACCGAGATATATCCGAGCACATTTTATGGTTGCACTATGCTTTCTGAAATAACTCTTCCTTCATCGATTAGGAAGATCGACGAATTGGCGTTTTACAATTGCGGCAATGCGCTCGAGGTCCAAATTGATGAACATAATGAAAAAATCGGAGGTATGGTAATTAACGGCTTGGAGAACGTTACGTCTATAGGTGATTTTGCCTTTTACGGCTGTTCTACGCTTTATGATGTTACCTTCAATTCCGATCTTGAGGCGCTCGGCGCTCAATCATTCTGCAGAGCCGGTATCAAAGAGGTCACTTTACCCGGAACATTATCCGAGATCAAGCAATTTGCTTTCAGCAATTGTACCGACCTCGAAAGCGTGACGATCGAAGAAGGTGTCAAAAATATTGATAGATTTGCATTTCGTAATTGCACGGCGCTCTCCGAGATCAATATTCCGAGAAGTGTTCGTACGATAGGCGAAAGCGCATTCCGCGGTTGCAGTAATCTTGTTTTGGTAAGATTTGCAGAGGGACTTGAGTCTATAGGAAATTATGCTTTCTATGGTTGCTCGGTTCTCGGAATGGACACGAGTGAGGCGATTGTTTTGCCCAATAGTTTGACGTCGATAGGCGATTATGCATTCCGTAGTTGCACGCTTCTGAGGAGCATGATCCTCGGTGATTCGATAAAATCTATGGGAATGCATGTATTTAATAGATGCGAATTACTTGTCATCTACACGGATATGACGAGCATACCCGAGGGTTGGAATACAAAATGGAATTCGAGTTTCCGTCCCATATTCAAGGGTTGCACTTTATCCGATGGCAGAGATTATGTAATTTCGTTCGTAAAGGATGAGGATACTCTCGAAAATTACTTTACATATTATCTTGACAATGAGGACGCTTACGGTGAGGCGGCAGCGGAATTATTTAGCAGCCCCGTAAGATCGAGCAGTACCTTCAATTGTTGGATCGATAAAAATGGCAACGAATATACGGCGGAAGAACTCAAAAATGTTCCGGACGGCACGTTGCTCACTGCGGATTGGTTGAGATAATCAGTATTAATCAAGGTTACAATTCTTTGAAAAAAGAAAGTAAAATTTATAAAAGGAAGGCATTATATGAAAAGAATTTCAAAAATTGTTCTTGTATTGATGTTGCTTGTTGCCGCGGCGTTTACGGCGATAGCTTGCAATACAAATGCAGTTCAGTCTATTTCGATTGCGCCGGGTGATGAGCCGCCTAAAATGGTTTATATTATCGGCGAAGATAACGAACTTGTTACTTTCGGTGGCTTTTTGACCATTACATATGAAAACGGCAATACCGAAAGGATCCAACTTGACGATCCCAATATCGTTATCAGCGGTTTTGATGCTCAAAAAGCAGGCAAGCAAGAACTTACCATAACTTATGGCGAAAAAACTTGCCCGCTTACGGTAACGGTAACGAGAAGATTGTCGCTTGAAGGCGGTGTAACGGATTATTTCGTCGGTGAGCCGTTTGACAGATCCGGCACATTGGTCCTTACCGAGGATAACGGAGCGACCAGAACAGTTCCCTTTAACGATGCTTCGGTCAGCGTAAACGGAATATCGGATTTCAGCGCGACGGTAGGTGACAAGATCTTGACGGTTTCCTATGCAAATTATACCTCCGAACTTCCTATCAAGGTGTATGAACTTGCAGACGCATCTCTTTCGTTGGGAAAGAATATCTATGATTCACACGAGGATGGTATCGACCTCAATACTTCGAAAATCGTTTTGAAGAATAGGGAAGCCGTTGAAGGCAAAGATAAATTTAATGGGGCTTTCCAAAAGGAAGTACCTTTAACAAGGACGATCCTGGCAGCGGGCAACAGCAATGATCAAGCGACTTTCGATAGCACGCTCGATGAGCTTTTGGAAAAAGCCGGCATATCGGCTGCTCCGGGAACAGAGGAAGTAACATACAATTCCAATGTCTCCGTAAAGAAAGATATTTCGTTTACTTATGCAGGCAAACAGCTTAATGCGAATATCACTATAAATTTGAGTCGTGCATCCTTTATCATGTTCTATGCCGGTAAATATTCGGGTATCGACTTTAGTCAATTAGAGGATACCGGAGATCCCGACGTGGAAGGCGACGTTATTATGTATAACGATTTCCAAAAAAATGGGGATCAAGTAAAATATGTTGCTCAAATGTACTTCAAAGACCTTGCTGATAAGTCGGTCGTAGATACCAATTTGAGAGATGACCTTGTAAGGCTTGCCGCATATTATTGGTACGATGATTTTATCAATGTAATCAATGAGGTAAACGCAGATGGTCAGATTTTCGAATTGTATTATGATTATGTAAACAGTCAAAAGATCTTCAGACTTCATACTACCTTTACCGATGAGGACAATGATGTAAAAAGTACATATGAAAATACAAAAGCAATGTATGATTCCTTGATCGGATCTGATGGAAAGCACACCGAAAAGCTTGCCAAAGTGGATGAAGCAATAGATAATCTTTACTTGATACTTGGCGATACAGAGCTTGCAAATGTGATAATGACAACTTATGAAGACGGACCTGTCTCCATCGAAACGTATTTCGTGTTGACGGTTTCTCGAAGTGAGCTCAATTCCATATTCAGCGACCTCAAAAAGGTTCTTGACCTTTATGATATCATTGCTAATGACGAAGTAAAACTTTCGGAAGTCGAAAATTTAAGTAGCGTCGATCCCGAAAGGAAAAGTACGATCGAAATTGCGATCAGAAAGGTATATAGTGCAATAGTTCCTACTCAAGACGCCGGCAGTGCGGATCCCGCATATGACAGAGCTAACTACTATTTGCTCAAGGAATGGAATAAGGAATTCTTCGATATTCTTTATCAATATTATTGGGATATGGCAAATGATACGAGCGCGACTAAAGATCAACAGACCATAGGTTGGAACTCGCTTGTATATCTTGCTTATTATGCGATTTTGCCCTCGGATGATTTCGAAAACTTCTACAGCACCGCCAATTATCTTCTTAATATAATCAATTTGATGATGACGAGCGATTATGTTGTAGACGCTACCGAAGCTTACTATTACTATGATCAAGTGGTTGAATTGCACAGTAAGCTCGGTCATGAGGAAAACGAACTCTATAAAAATATTTATGAGAACGTGGGTCTTATGTATCCCATTGTAAGTGAAATGTACGGCGGACCGGTAGATGTTGCTGTTGCACTGAACGTTATCAACGATTACTATTCGCAATTCTCTAACATAGCGAGCGTGATACCTTCGATCAAAACTTATCTTGACTATTATATTGATGTATACGGTAATTTCCAAAGTGGCGATTATTTGGAATACGATGAAGAAACCAGAACCACGAAATATACCGAAAAGTTCAATACGGATGTCAAAAAATTGATAGACGATTTCTTCGCTCTTTCTCCTGCCGACGCTTTCTTCTTTATGAATGCTATCTCGTTTTACGATATTCGTATGCTTGATTTGAGTTCTATCAATACCAATATTGCACCATATACGTATTTCACTACATTTATTACTTCATATTATGACAATATCTTAAATACCGATGAAGATTCCGAAACAAGTTCGGACGCATACAACGCTTTAAATCTTTATTTTTACGCTTATGAAACTTTCCTTCGTCATTATGTGAAAGATGAAAATGGCAATTGGAATTCTTTATTTGACACTTATAAAGATGCAGAGAATGCGTATAGAACACTTGGATCCGAACAGCAAAAGTCAATTAAATTTGCATACGATAAGCTTCATGAGATTATAGGTTTATTTGATGATTCTGAAGAATTAGAGACGATAGACATTTCTTCTATCGATAATGATGAGTGGGAAGGAAAAGTTGAAGCATTGTTTGAGGCAACAAGGGACTTCTATTATAATTATATGTGCTCGCAATTGCAGTATTATGTAACTTTACCTTATATATTGACAGCTGTTAAATTCGAAGATGTATATGAGACATTTATTCCCGAATATGAAGCATTGAAGAGTTCAAATCCCACCTTATATGATAAGATCAATAAGGTTTTGAATTACGGTGAATATGATGTATTTTCTGTTATGCAACAAAATGGAGAGCCATATGTTATAATGCAACCGATGGCATTTACTATGTATTCGACTATGAGCAATTTCATACTTTATGCGGCAGAAGATAGATTTGATTTCGGTGGCGTGACTGTTTCTATCGAAGATTTGTTGAATAACGAACTCAATGAAGGCATGAAGGATATGTATGCGGAGATCGCGGATTATGTAATACCCGCGCAGTACATGTTTACTATGGGCGCAGACGAAACTCCCGACTTTGACTTCGATAAGTTGGATGAGGCAATAGCAGTCTTTGGAAAGTTCTTTAACGTTTCGAATTCGGATTACACCATGGATCAAAAAATGGCTCTTTGGTATACAACGTCGGAACTTACTACAAGCTTGGATTTGTTCGCTTTAAGCTCAATGTCTTATTATGCGAGATTGTTCAGCAGTGAGCAATATAATTTTGATGCTACGACAAGGACGGCGTTGACTAATGCTGTGGGTGCTTATGTTGCGCTTATAGAAGGCTATCTGTATTATCAGAATTTGCTTGATTATACCGCAGAAATGATCGAAAATCTCGGTGAAGATAGAGCTTCATATTATCAAGCTGTAGAGACGGCGCGAACAGATTATACTGAGGCAAGAACCGAGTTTAACAATGCGCATAGCGCTTTAAGCGGCGAAGCATTGCGTCTCTTTGATGAGAAATTCACTACGGAAAGTCAAAATATCTTTAAGGCTGATCCTATAGATCGATAATTATCCGATCATATTTAGAAGCTTATAAAACAAACTCCCTAATTAATTAGGGAGTTTGTTTTGCGCTTGTCGAAATTTATTCATGCTTTTTTTGCAAGATTAATTCTTTTTTTGACTTATTTCATCGATTTTTTGATAAGCGTCTCTTATGAACGATCTATGTGTTATAATTTCAACATGGAGGCAATATTATGGCAAAAAAAGCTATGAACGAATTAAAAAAACGCGCATTGCTCGCCAAGCAACGTATGAAGATGGGCTATTGGGAGCAAATGATGAAGGACCGAGACAAAATGATAGGAGAAGTAGGCTCGACTTTCGAAGGCAAAAAGCTTGTCAGCGACTATCAACGCGATAAATACAATAGGGATTTCAATGTTACGGTTTGTAAGGCGGCTCAAGATGAAAAACTTTATGAAAAGGTCTGTTGCATTTTGGAGTCCGATGAGATCGTTATGAATCCGATCGCTCGGCTAATAGATAACGACGAATATGAAAATATGGATAGCGAAACAAAACAACGCTATATCCTTGAACTTTCCGCAAAATTTCGCGAATTAAAGGAAAGATATTATCGCGAGCGAATAAGTAAGTCATCTTGATTATGCCGCTCCTTTCCTTGACTTAACGTCGTTTTTCGAGTATAATTTATTCAAGAACATCGGACGGAAAGCAATATATATGGATTATGATTTGAATACACTCAACAAGGAACAGCTTGGACCTGTCATGGATACCGAGGGCGCAATTTTGGTTACGGCGGGGGCAGGCAGCGGAAAAACTCGTTTGCTTACTCATAGGATTGCATATCTTATTACCGAAAAGGGCGTCTCTCCGTATAATATACTCGCAATAACCTTTACAAATAAGGCTGCCAATGAAATGGCAGAAAGATTATTCGATATGACGCCCGACGGAAGGTATGTTTGGGTATCCACGTTTCACTCTATGTGTGCAAGGATTTTGCGTAGATATGCGGAGTTTTTGGGATACACTCGATCTTTCTCCATATATGCCGAAGCCGAAAAGGATAAACTTATTTCCTCGATCGTGTCTTCGCTATGCGATGATGACGATATAAAGAAAAAAGCAGCTTATCACATCTCAAATGCCAAGAGCCTCGGAATTTCTCCCGAGGAGTATTTGAAGGACTTTTCATATGTCGACGATATAGAAAAGATATGTGAGATTTTTACGGAATACGACATGACGCTAAAGCGTAACAATGCGATGGATTTTGACGATCTCCTTGTCAAGACAAAACAACTGCTTGTTGATTGCGACGAGGCTGCCGATTATTATCGAGACAAATTTCAATATATCCATATCGATGAATTTCAAGATACGAATACTATTCAATATGAGCTTATAAAGTTGCTTGCCGCAAAGCATCGAAATGTTTGCGCGGTAGGCGATGAAGATCAATGCATTTACGGTTGGCGTGGCGCAAATATCGACAACATACAAAGCTTTATAAGAGACTTTAATTGTAAGGTCTATAAGCTCGAACAAAATTATCGCTCTACGCAAAAGATCCTCGAGCTCGCTAATAAGCTTATTGCCAATAATACTTCACGTATCGAAAAAAAACTTTGGACTCAAAATGATGTAGGTGTCAATGTGGAGCATTATGTGGCGAATAGCGACGGTGACGAGGCAGATTTCGTCATACAGACGATCTATGCGTTATCGCAACGTGGTTACAAGCTTTCTGATTTTGCCGTTTTAATGCGTATCAACGCCCTTACAAGACCATTCGAACAAAGGCTTTTGCAATATGGGATTCCACATAAGGTTTATGGCGGCTTCAAGTTTTATGACCGAAAGGAAATCAAGGATCTGCTTGCATATTTTCGGATCGCTTCAAATCATTTCGACAACGAGGCTATAGTTCGGGTGATCAATTTTCCTAAACGCGGGATCGGAGCAAGTTCGATCGCCAACCTAAATAAGCTCGCCGCCGATTCCGATAGATCTCTTTATGAGGTAATAGCTAATATAGAAAATGAGGCGGTTCCAAGTTCGTTGAAGAAAAAAGTCGCGCCGTTTTCAACTATCCTTCGTTGTTTGGATGAGCAAAAGGACAAACTCAAGCTCGGTGAGCTGTTGCACTATCTTATTTTAATGCTCGATCTGAAAACTTTGTATAGTGAAGCAAACGAAGAAAACGACAATCGAAAAGCAAATATCAACGAGCTTATGAATTCTATAAACGAATATTCGACGGCAAATCCCGAAGCCACTCTCGACGACTATATGCAAACGGTAACTTTATGGACCGATCTCGATGATGAACCCACTGCCGATTGTGTAGAGCTTGCGACCGTACATAGCGCAAAGGGACTTGAATTCAAGGTCGTGTTTATAGTTGGGATGGAAGACGGCATTTTTCCATTGAGCAGAGCTGTGTCAAAGGCGGAAATGGAAGAGGAACGTCGATTGTTTTATGTCGCTATCACTCGAGCCAAGGAGAGACTTTATATCACTCGTACACGTTCGCGATATTTATATGGAGCAATAAAGGACAGCATGCCTAGCCGTTTTTTGAAAGAGGTGGGCTTGGAAACCAAATTTGAAAAGAGCGATCGAGGCACATATCGCAAATACGACGACGCTGTATACGACAACGACTCGAGCAACGATGAATGTCCGCGTCATAAGACAGAATATTCGCGTGTCGATAATCATGCGGTAAAGCGCAACACCGATACCAACGGCTTTGAAGTTGGGCAGACGGTTAGACATAAAAAATTCGGACTCGGAAAGATCATTTCTTTGGACGGAAGCGGGATCTCCTTGAGCGCCGTTATAGATTTCGAGAAATGCGGTAAAATGAATATTGCAGTCGCATATGCGCCTATAAGTCGGGAGGATTAAATGGACAATTTTGAAAGGATGAGACAGCTTGTAGACATCTTAAATAAATATGCGTATGAGTATTATGTCTTGGACGAGCCGACTGTTTCCGATAAAGAATATGACGCCTTGTACGATGAGCTTCTTTCACTCGAAAAAGCTACGGCATTTGTCTATCCGGACTCGCCATCGCTCAAGGTCGGAGGTGATCCGATAAAGGAATTCGTTCAACATAAGCATATAAACAGACTTTACAGCTTGGATAAGTGTAAAACTTTTGATGAGCTTTTGGCTTGGGACGAAAAACTCGTCAAGTCATTTGGCGGCAAGATAGAATATACCCTTGAATATAAGCTCGACGGTTTGACGTTATGCTTGACATATGAGAATGGCAATTTGTCCGTTGCGGCTACTCGCGGAAATGGCATAGTCGGAGAGGACGTCACCGAACAGGTTAAGACCATACGATCCGTGCCGTTATCCATTCCGCATAAAGGTCTCATGGAAGTGCAAGGCGAGGGGATAATGAGAATAAGTGCATTGAACGCTTATAATAAAACCGCAAAGGAGCCGCTCAAGAACGCTCGAAACGGTGTGGCGGGCGCGATACGCAATCTCGATCCAAAGGTTACGGCGTCAAGAAATCTCGACATTATATTTTACAATGTAAATTTCAGCGATGAGGAAATAACCTCCCAAAAACAAATGATCGATATTCTTAAAGAAAATCGATTTAAGACAGAAAAGCTCCTCGTTACGTCAGACATAAACAGGATCATAGATGAGATAAAAAGCATAGATAGGGATAATCTTGATTTTGCGATCGACGGCATGGTCATCAAGGTGAATGATGTATCCATTCGTGAAAAGCTTGGCTATACGGATAAATTTCCACGTTGGGCAATCGCATATAAATTTGAAGCCGAAGAAACTACGACCAAGCTTCTCGACGTGATCTGGCAAGTGGGACGCACAGGTAAGATAACGCCGATCGCCGTGCTTGAGCCGGTGGAATTGTGTGGTGCGATCGTTAAAAGGGCCACATTAAATAATTACGGTGATATTTTGCGTAAAAAGATTAAGCTCGGAAGCCGTGTCTTTATACGTAGGAGCAATGATGTGATACCCGAGGTTTTGGGCGTTTCGGATGGCGACGGATGCGATATAGAATTGCCAACGGTTTGTCCCTCTTGCGGCACCGAGCTTGTCGAGGATGGGGCGAATTGGTTTTGTCCAAACGAACTTGATTGCAAACCTCAAATTATCGGAAAGCTTGAACATTTTTGTGAAAAGGATTGTATGGACATAGAAGGTTTGAGCGAAAAGACTTTAGAATTGCTATACGATAAAATCGAATTACGAACCTTTGAAGATATTTATTCTATCAAACAGTCCGATCTCGAAGGTATCGAGGGCTTTAAGGATAAAAAGATCTCTAATTTACTTACCGAGATCGATAAGAGCAAAAATGCCGATCTTGCGCATTATATTAATGCTCTCGGAATTCCCGGCGTGGGTAAAAAGCTTGCTCTCGATTTGTCTAAAAAGTATGAGAATATATTCGCGCTCGCTCATGCGCATGTCGACGAGCTCATTCAAAATCCCGATCTGGGACTTATAACGGCAAAATGTATAGAAGAATATTTTACTCGTCATATTGCTATTATTGAAAATTTGAAAAAGAAAGGTATCGACCCGCAATATAGGGCGACATCCGAAGGCGGAATATTTTTCGGACAAAAAATCGTACTAACAGGCACGCTTAAAAATTATAAACGTAGCGAGGCGACCGATATGATCGAGAAAAACGGCGGAGAAGTTCAGTCATCCGTCACCAATTCCACGACCATGGTGGTTGTTGGCGAAAATGCCGGATCGAAACTCGATAAAGCTAAAAAACTCGGGATCAAAATTATAGATGAGAATGAGTTCATTTCCCTTATAAACAGTTGAAATTTTTTTTCGCTTGTGTTATAATTTTCAGTGGATGATTTTGTCCTAAATTTATAAAAGAGAGGGATCCGATTTGAAAAGTATGACAGGTTACGGCAAAGGAATTTCCGTACGCGACAATAAAACGCTTACAGTGGAATTGAAAGCCGTCAATAATAGATTTTTAGAGATTAATACGCGACTTCCGAAGTTTCTTGTCGCAGGTGATGAGATCGTACGAAAGGAAATCGGCGCAGTGATTAAACGTGGCTCTATAGATTTTTATTATGATTATAAGGATATCGGCGGGGATAAAACATTGGAATTGGATCATAACCTTGCAAAAAAGTATAAGGATGCCGCCGATGAATTAGCAACTTTTCTCAATATCAAAAATGATTTTTCCGTTTCAGAAATCATGAAAATGCCGGATGTTATAAAGATCAGTTCGGAAGTCGATACGAAGCTAATTTGCGAAATGTTTTCGGAGGCAACAAAACAAGCGGTCGCCGCTCTTGATAAAATGCGTATAAAAGAAGGCGAAAGCGTTCATGCGGATTTTGTAAAGCTTATTGAAAATATAAAAGGACATTTGTGTATTGTCAAAGCTCGTGTACCGAAAGTTGTTGATGAATATCGCCAAAAATTAAAGAAGCGTGTCGAAGAGTATTTGGGCGAAATCGAACTTGACGAAGCAAGACTTATAAATGAAGTCGCATTTTTTGCGGACAAAGCGGATATAAATGAAGAGATAAGCAGGCTATTCTCTCATATCGATCAATTCTTTTATATTCTCGATCAACCCGACGAAACAGGACGAAGACTTGATTTCTTATCGCAGGAAATGAATCGAGAGGTCAACACTATGGGCAGTAAGTCCAATGATCTTGAAATCACCAATAGAGTGGTCGCTATGAAAAATGAGATCGAAAAAATAAGAGAACAAATAAGGAATGTTGAATGATGGAAGGCGCATTGATCGT
This sequence comes from uncultured Clostridia bacterium, assembly GCA_947627075.1. GTDB lineage: Bacteria > Bacillota > Clostridia > Christensenellales > Pumilibacteraceae > CAG-552. The sequence goes on along the minus strand of CANQUR010000001.1, from coordinate 24,645 downwards.
TATTTCCGGCCCTTCGGGCGCCGGCAAGGGTACTATATATAATTCCGTGATGGAACGTATGCCCGAAAATATCAGGTCTATCTCTGTTACTACACGCGAACCGCGTGGTAGTGAACAGGATGGCGTGGAATATTTCTTTAAAACGGAAGATCAATTCAATGAACTTGTAAAAAACGATGGATTTTTGGAATATGCCAATGTTTTCGGACATTATTACGGCACTCCCAAAAAGCATGTTATGGACATGATGAGATTGGGCAAAACCGTTTTACTTGAGATCGATGTAAAGGGCGCGGCTCAAATCAAAAGTAAATTTCCTTCTTGTGTAACAATATTCATAATGCCGCCGTCATTCAAGGAACTTGAAAGAAGATTGCGTGGACGCGGTACTGACAAAGAAGAAAGTATAATCAAACGATTGTCCGAAGCTAAATGTGAGCTTTCTCAATATAAATTGTTTGATTATATAGTTTTTAATGACGACCTTTCCGATGCGATAAACGATACGGTCAACATTATAAGGTCCGAAAGAAATAGGACATTAAGAAATGAAAATAAAATAAAACAACTACTCGAAGAGTAAAGGAGTATAATGATGTTAATTGATCCACCTATTGATAAACTTATAAGCAAAATCGGATGTAAGTACGAATTGGTATGTTTGGTAGCGCAAAGAGCAAGATTTTTGGAAGATAAAAAAGCCGATCTCTTGGCACAAACCAAAGAAAACCCGATTACGTATGCTTCTAAAGAAGTGTACAATGATAAAGTAAAGATTGCATACGAGGATTGATAATTGATACTCAAAGGAAAAACGATTGCTGTTTGTGTAACAGGCGGTATCGCGGCATATAAGGCATGCGATCAGTATGCTCAAAAAAAAGGGAGCTTGCATCCATGTCGTTATGACGCACAATGCAACGAATTTTGTGTCGCCATTGACTTTTGAAACACTTTCCGGAAATAAGGTAATTATCGAAAATTTCGATCCCGACCGCGAATGGGAAGTCGAGCATATTTCACTTGCAAAAAAATGCGATCTTTTTTTGATAGCTCCTTGCACAGCCAATGTTATAGGCAAGCTTGCGTCCGGAATAGCGGATGATTTTTTGACGACTTGTCTTATGGCTGCAACTTCCCACGTGGTGATCGCACCTGCGATGAATGTGAATATGTATGAAAGCGCCGCTTATAAAAATAATGAGCGTATTCTAAAAGAAAGAGGCTTTTATTTTATCGAGCCCGAGAGCGGCATTTTGGCTTGTGGCGACATAGGAAAGGGCAGGTTGGCGCAGCCCGAAATTATCGTCGAAAAAGTAATAGAAATATTACTTCCCAAACGCGATCTTAAAGGGAAAACTGTGCTCGTTACGCTCGGTTCTACACGTGAAGCTATAGATCCGGTAAGATTCATTACAAATTCCAGCAGCGGCAAAATGGGCGTTGCGTTGATACGAGCCGCATTGAACAGAGGTGCGGATGTAATTGCGATAAGTGGGTTTGTGTCTGTAGATATTCCTTCCGAAGCTCATGTTATATCTGTCATAACTACCGAAGATATGCATAAAGCAGTCATGTTGCAAATGAAAAAAGCCGATTATATTGTCATGGCTGCAGCTCCTTCGGATTATAAGGTAAATAATTACAGCAATGTCAAGATAAAGTCAAAAGAACTCGATTTGCGGCTTGTAAAAAATGTCGATATAGCAGGAGAGGTCGGAAAAGTCAAAGCCGAAAAGATCTTGGTGATCTTTGCGGCGGAAACGAATGATTTGATTGAAAATGCAAAGGCAAAGCTTAAAGCAAAAAATGCCGACTTGGTAGTCGCGAATGATATCACTCAAATCGGTGCGGGATTTAATTCGGATACAAATATAGTGAAGTTAATAACGAAGAATGAAATGACTTCACTTGATAAAATGGACAAGACTTTACTTGCCGATATCATTTTGGATAAAATGCAGAATGTACGCTAAAGTAATTGTAGACATAAGCAATAACGATCTTGATAGGATCTTCGATTATTCCGTTGGCGAATTATCTCCGGAACCGGGCTGCAGAGTCGCGGTTCCTTTCGGACAGCGACAAATTGAGGGATATGTTATAGAACTTATGGACTCTACTGATTGTCCAAAGGAAAAGATCAAGCAAATCATTTCGATAATTGATGATTATCCTGTTATCACAAAAGAAATGATGGCGCTAATGTATTTCATGCGAGAGCGGTATCATTTGAGGACAATTGACGCATTAAGGCTTTTTATTCCCACTCAAATGAGAGAGGGCAAAGTCAAGGAGTTAAACAGGAAATACGTAAGTATAAATATGGAGATCGCAGAGCCTCGTAAACTTATTCGCGAATCGGCGCAAATGCAGTTGAATGCATATGATTATGTATTAAAGCGTGGAGAGGTGCCATTATCCGAACTCAATGCTAATTGTTCGTCGGCGAGTGTACGTAATCTTATTATGCGTGACATATTCAGAGTACGCAGTGTAGAAGTCAAACGTTCTCCGTATAATAATATTACCTTAAATGATAATTGTGTAGAACTTACAGATGATCAACGATCCGTAGTAGATACGGTTATGGGATCGAAAGGCAAAACATTTTTACTTCATGGAGTAACGGGTAGTGGCAAAACCGAAGTTTATATGCATTGTATCGCCCAAATTTTACAAAACGGTAAAACGGCTATTATGCTTGTTCCCGAGATCTCATTGACGCCTCAAGTGCTTGCGAGTTTCAGATCGCGATTCGGAGATCGTGTAGCTTTGTTGCATAGCGGATTATCTGCGGGAGAGCGTTTTGACGAATGGCGCAGACTTATAAGCGGAGAAGCGTCTGTTGCAATAGGTGCAAGATCGGCGATTTTTGCGCCTTTGCAAAATGTTGGGTTGATCATTATAGACGAGGAGCATGATGGAAGTTATACTTCCGAAAGCAATCCTCGTTATATAACTTCCGAGGTTGCTGAATTTCGCAGAAGTTATAATAATTGTAATATTATATTGGGAAGCGCCACTCCTTCGATAGAAAGCTATTATAAGGCAATGAATGGAGAATATGTACTACTCGAACTCAAAAATCGTATAAATAAGAGACCTCTTCCCGAAATTTCGATCGTCAATATGTGTAATGAGATTTACAAAGGAAATAACGGTATTTTTTCTTTGGAACTTGAAAACGAGCTACATAAATGTATCGAATCCGGAGACCAAGCAATAATTTTTATCAATCGCAGAGGTTATTCTTCGTACGTCATGTGCAGATCATGCGGATATGTCGCAAAATGCGAGCAATGTGATATTTCTTTGGTTTATCATAAAGAGGATAATTCGTTGAAGTGTCATTATTGCGGCAACACATACAAAATGTTGTCCGCTTGTCCCAAATGTGGCTCCGACCAAATCAAAAGAGGGTTTGTCGGAACCGAACAAGTTGCGGAAAAATTGCAAGAAATGTTCCCAAACGAAACTGTTTTGAGAATGGACAATGATACTACTCAAAATAAGAATGCGCATTTCGATATTTTGCGAAAATTTGCAACTAAACAAGCAAAAATTTTAGTTGGAACACAGATGATAGCCAAAGGTCATGATTTCCCGGATGTGACGCTTGTTGGTATAGTGGATGCAGATATGAGTTTGCATTTTGCGGATTACAGAAGCGTAGAACGGACATTTCAGCTTATCACACAAGTCGCAGGGCGTGCCGGACGAAATAAAAAGCTCGGAAAGGTAATTTTGCAGACTTATTCGCCCAATCATTACGTTTATAGATTTGCTGTTAACGGAGATTACAAGCATTTCTACGAAAAAGAATGCAATTTGAGAGAAGTAACAAAATTTCCTCCGTTTACCAAAATAGTGCGTATCCTTGTTTCGGGAGAAAATGAACAAGATGTGGCAAAGACATTACAGGGAATTTACTCAAAAGTCAAGCTACTAAATGAATATTTCGTTTTTATCAATTATATGTGGGCGCCTGTAAAAGTAATAAGAAATATGCATCGTGCGCAAATCCTTATTAGAATGGTAAGTATGGAACCTATTAAGGAGATTTATAAAATCGTGGATGAATTTATGATTCAAAAGGTCAATATTTTTGTTGAGATAAATCCAAACAATTTAAGTTAAGGAGTGAAAAATGGCATTACGAAATATATTGAAATTAGGGGATCCGAATTTAAGACAAAAATGTTACGAGGTGACAATTTTCAATGAAAAACTCGGAACGATGTTGGATGATCTAATCGATACAATGTTTGCTGCCGATGGAGTAGGTTTGGCAGCGCCGCAAGTAGGCATTCCCAAAAGGATATGTGTAGTTTGCGTCGATGAAAAGACTATCTATGAACTTGTAAATCCGGTGATAGTGAAAACTGCCGGATCGCAAAAAGGGCAAGAGGGATGCCTTTCTATTCCGGGAGAACACGGAATAGTCGAACGCCCGAAAACCGTATGGGTAGAGGCAATGGATAGATACGGAAAACCTTGTAAATATAAAGTAAGCGATCTGACTGCAGTCGCATTTTGTCATGAAATAGACCACCTTGACGGGAAACTTTTTATAGATAAAATCATTTCGAATGATTAACAGAAGGAGCAATATCTAATGCGCGTAGCTTTTATGGGAACGCCTCAGTTCGCTGTTTCGATTCTCGAAAAACTTACGGAAGTTCATGAGGTAATAGCGGCGATCTCACAACCGGACAGAGCAAAGGACAGAAAGGGAGAATTTATTTTTACCCCTGTTAAGGAATTTGCTTTGAGGCACAATATCCCCGTTTATCAATTTGAAAAAATACGATCCAATGTGGATACGATAAAAAAATTGAACGCAGAAGTTATAGTGACGGCGGCATACGGACAAATATTATCGCAAGATATACTCGATTTGCCTCGTTATGGCGTATTGAATGTCCATGCGTCTCTTTTGCCAAAATATCGAGGATGCTCTCCGATTCAGACTTGCGTTCTTAACGGAGACGATATTACCGGTGTGACGATTATGCAAACTGCGCTTGGCATGGATACGGGAGATATTTTAGCAATGCGCTCTATAAAAGTCAATGGTATGAATTCCGAAGAATTAGGGGACGCATTGGCGGATCTCGGTGGAAATTTATTGCTTGAAACATTAGATGATTTGAAAAACGGAAAGATAAAGCCTGTCAAGCAAAATGATGCGCTCGCTACAAAGTGCAAGAAATTTATAAAGGAAGAAGCAAAAATCAATTGGAAGCAGAAAGCTTTTGAAATAAACAATGTTATTAGGGCTTTTAATCCCAATCCAATTGCATATTCATTTTTGGATGGACAAAGGATCAAAATATATAAAGCTCTCCCCGTAGACGGAAATGGAACTCCGGGCGAAATAATTTGCGCGGATATGCGTAAAGGATTAGTTGTGTCTTGTGGGGAAGGCGCGTTAAATATTTTGACCCTTCAAGCGCCCGGAAAAAGAATGATGACTGCAGTTGAGTTTATGAACGGGAATAAAATATCTGTCGGAGATTATTTTGGAAACTAACGAAAGAGAATTAATATGCTATAATTTGTTGAGCGATGTGTTTATTGAGAATGCGTATGCATCTATTCAGCTCAACAGTTATTTATCGGAAATAAAGGACGAGAGAGATAAGGCTTATATATCAAGCTTATTTTACGGTATTTTGGAAAAAAATGTACAGTTTGACTATATCATTCGTAAGCTTGTAAATAAAAAGCCGAAAACGAGCATTGAGATATTGCTAAAGATAGGACTATATCATCTTAGATATATGTCTACGCCATCATATGCGGCAATCAATGAAACGGTCGAGCTTGCCAAACAAGTCGGAAAAAACGGAATAACGGGTTTTATTAATGCGGTCTTGCGAAAGTCCGAATCTGTGATTTTGCCTCATGAAGGCGAAGTGTCGAACTCAGTGTATCTTTCGGTCAATTTCAGTATACCGATGTGGATTTGTACAAAGCTTATAGAACAATACGGCTATGATTTTGCTAAAGAATTTTTGGCTTATAAGCCCGATCATTTGACGCATATCAGATATAATAGTAGGGTAATTACGGCGCAAGAATTTGAAGAAAATTTAAAAGATAATGACATTATCAAAAGCGAACTCGGATATTATGTCACGCATAATGTGATGTCAGGATTAAAAAAATCGACATATACAACGCAATCGCTCTCATCTATGATAGCAACACAATGTTATTTGCCTAAAGACATTCAGGCTCCTGTTGTTTTGGATCTGTGCGGCGCGCCGGGAGGAAAATCCATATATCTCGAAGAACTTTGTCCGTCTGCAATCATCTATTGTTGCGATGTTCATCCGCACAGAGTGGAGCTAATAAAAAAGTATGCGCAAAGAATGAAGTCGAATATAATTCCGACATTGAGTGACGCTTCTCAAATTTTTCCCGAATGGATAAACAGATGCGATATTGTTATTTGCGATGTTCCATGTAGCGGATTGGGCGTTTATAAGAACAAGCCCGACATTCTTTTCAATAAAAAATCCGGTCATATAGAGAAGATAAAGCAGCTTCAAATGACCATACTCGATAATGCAAAAAATTATGTCAAAATAGGCGGAGTATTGAATTATTCTACTTGCACGATCCTTAAGGAAGAAAATGAAGATAACATCAATGATTTTTTAGCAGCAAATAAAGGTTTTGTTTTGGATAAGATCGATACGCCGATAGTCAAAAGTGACACAGGGATAATTAAGCTTTTTCCGCATACCGACGATGGTTGCGACGGTTTTTTCGTAGCTCGTTTAAGGAGAATTTCATGACGGATCTTTTGGACTTAACATTAGACGAGCTTGCCGAAATCACGCATTTGGAGCCTGCCTACAGGATAAAACAACTTTTTCACGGGCTTCAATCCGGACAAAAAATTGACGAAATTACCGTGCTTCCATTGAGTATCCGCCACGCATTGAGCGAGAAATTTACTGCCGGGATCGAAATAAAAGAAACGCTCAAGTCATGCGATGGTTCCGAAAAATATTTATATAGGCTTCATGATGACAATTTGATCGAAGGCGTATTTATGCCTCATGATTACGGAAATACGCTTTGCGTCTCGACGCAAGTCGGATGTCGCATGGGTTGCGCTTTTTGCGCCTCCGGTATAGATGGACTTATTAGGAATTTGTCTCCGGGTGAAATGCTCGGACAAGTCTTATCGGTAAACAGGGCGCATGGCGGTACATTGCAAGATCGCAAAATTACTAACATTGTTTTAATGGGAAGTGGGGAGCCTCTCGATAATTATGATAACGTCGTCAAATTTTTAAGATTGGTTTCCGCAGAGGGCAGTATTGGTATAAGTTTGAGGAATATATCTCTTTCCACATGCGGACTTGCGGATAAAATTAGAAAATTGGCAGATGAAAAGTTAAGTGTGACGTTATCTGTTTCTTTGCATGCATCGACGGATGAGACAAGACGCGAATTAATGCCTGTTGCAAACAAATATACGATTGCGGAGTTGATTGAGGCTGTTAAATATTATTTTGACAAGACCGGCAGACGTGTTATATTCGAATATTCTATGATTAAAGGTAAGAATATAGATTATTTCGATGCGGTACGTCTTGAAAAATTGACAAAGGGATATCCGTGCCATATAAATTTGATAATGCTTAATTCGGTTAAAGAAAAGAATTTGTCCGCGTGTACGCAGCAAGAAGCAGAGCGCTTTTTGGCGAGGCTGAAGGAACGGAATATTTCCGCGACTATTAGAAAATCATTCGGTAATGATATAAGCGGCGCTTGCGGGCAGCTTCGTCGTAGCAGATTAAATGCAAAAAAGTAAGGAGAAAACAATGAGTGAAAATACGATAATAGCGCCGTCTATACTGAGTGCGGATTTTGCAAAAATAGGTGATGAGATTAAACGCATGGAGATAGCCGGTGCTGATTGGATCCATTGCGACGTAATGGATGGTATATTTGTCCCGAATATCACTTTTGGCCCCAAAATGATAAAGGACATAAGAAAACTGACAAATTTGCCTCTTGACGTTCATTTGATGATTGTTGATCCCATACGATATGTAGAGCAATTTGCAAAATCCGGGGCAGATTATATTTCGATACATATCGAAGCTACGGAAAAAGTGGAAGAAACCTTGAAGAAGATCAAGGATTTGGGCTGTAAGTGTGGCGCCGTTATAAGTCCACAGACTCCTGTTAGCGCTCTCGAAAAATATGTGCCTATGTGTGATCTCGCGCTTATTATGAGCGTTCATCCCGGATTCGGAGGTCAAAAATTTATAGAAAGCTCCTTACATAAGGTCTCGGAGCTAAACAGAATTATTAAAATCGTGAATCCGAATTGTATTTTGGAAATAGACGGCGGGATAACCGAGAATAATATAGAGGACGTTAAGCGCAATGGAGCAAGAGCGATTGTTGCGGGAAGCGCAATATTCGGCAGTAAAGATCCTGCGTCTACGATAGGCAAAATGAGATCATGAAAAAAGGTTTGATTTTTTTAAATGGCGATCCGCCTGAAACGAATGCGCTTGAGCATATTGACTTCTCCGATAAATTCGTTGTTTGTGCGGATGGAGCCTATAGGTATTTGAAAGAGTATAAAGTACCCGACATATTGCTCGGAGACTTCGATTCATTGGATCGTGTGCCCGAAGGCGTGAAAATAAAAAAATTCCCCGTAGATAAGGATTTTACCGATGGACATTTGGCAGTGCTCGAAATGAAAGAAAACGGGGTGGATGATATAGAGATATACGGTGCTTACGGCGGCAGACCGGATCATGAATTTGCCAATTATGCTTTGTTGGCGTTGGCGAATTCACTCGGTATGAATGCCGTAATAAAGGGCGATTTCGATATCTATTTTGTTACAGATAATATAAAATTGAAAATGGACAAGAATGTTACTGTATCTTTGGTACCTTACAGCGATACTGCGCATATATTATCTACCAAAGGATTAAAGTTTGACGCTTCTTCGTTAACGCTCAATAAATTTCACCTTATCGGCATGTCAAATACTTCCGTAAGCAATGAGATATCTGTGGAATTATCGGAGGGGAGTATATTGCTTTTTATCCAAAGGAGACGATAATGACAATAATTTGCTTCAAGATCCCAAAGCTGTTAGGAAAGGTACTTAAGCTGTTTATCAAGAAAAATTAAATAACAAAAAAATAGTGTCCGTATTTATGCAGACACATTTTTTGTCGTTTAAGCTAATATAAATAAGTGGTTAGCTTTTTTTGCTAGTTCTCATGCAACGGGTGCAAACGTATTCATTGGAAACAACTCCGTCTATTTCGACCTGAACCTTATGAACGTTTGCGTTGAATGCGCGCTTTGTTCTTCTGTTGGAGTGGCTGACATTGTTGCCGCTGGTACGACCTTTACCGCAAATAACGCATACTCTACTCATAATAACACCTCCGAAATGAATTGCTTAAAAAATATATCATAAAGCGGCATGAAAAAGCAACTAAAAATAGGGGGGTATTTGACTGAAAATGTTAAAAAATTTATATTTTTTTATATTACGCCTTAAAATCTCTTGCAATTAAGTCTTAAATAAGCTAAACTTATAGGTGATGAAATAGTCGTCATGACAAGCTTAGAAGTTTGTTAGGCAAATCAGAGGTTTTTAATGAGTGTAAACACATCAAATGCATACGGCAGGATAACTATAACCGAGGAAGCTATCGCGCAGATAGCCGGTTGTTCCGCGCTAGAATGTTATGGTGTTGTAGAACTCGTTTCCAAACGATTGGCGGACAGCTTTGCGGATCTATTCAGAAAATCCAAAAATTCTCAAGGCGTTCGCGTTTTGGCAAGCGGAGACAGGATCTTTATTGACATCTATATTATTTTGAAATACGGTGTCAATATCGAAGCTGTTGCGCACAGCCTTAAAAAAACAGTTAAATACGATGTGGAAAAGTTTTCGGGAATGGTTGTTGATACTATAAATGTCAATGTTTTGGGAATAAAGGTTTAGATCCCGACTTTTTTGCAGGAGAAGGAGAAAATTATGGTTAAATCTATAACCGGTAATATGTTCAGAAAAATGATATTGAATGGAGCTAAACTCATCGATATGAACAAAGAGCACGTCGATGCGTTGAATGTCTTTCCGGTTCCGGACGGTGATACCGGTACCAATATGTCGCTTACCATGCTTTCCGCGGCAAAAGAAGTGACCAATTGCCAAAGCAATAAGATGATGGATCTTTGTGACGCTTTAAGTAAAGGTGCGTTGAGAGGAGCTCGAGGCAACAGCGGAGTTATCTTGAGCCAAATTTTGAAGGGCATGGCAACCGTAATGTCCGGCAATGAGACCATCACGCCCAAGACATTTGCAAAAGGTTTGGAAAAGGGAACATCCGTTGCGTACATGGCAGTAACCAAACCAAAGGAAGGCACTATCTTGACGGTCGTAAAAGCCATGAGCGAGTATGCTGTCAAAAACGCAAAAAAGACAGATATCGAAACGCTCATGAAGGATACGATAGAGGCAGGCGAAGAAGCGTTAAAGCTTACTCCGGAATTATTGCCGATTTTGAAAAAAGCCGGTGTCGTCGACGCCGGTGGCAGAGGTCTATTGATAATATTACAAGGATTCTATAATGTTATTGCAGGCGTAGAAGAAGAAAATATAGAATTCGACGATAAGGTAAAGAGTGAGACTATATCTAAATATACCGAAGAAGCGCATTTTGATATAAAAGATTTGTCCGATATCGAATTTGCGTATTGTACCGAGTTTTTTATCATAAATATGCACAAATGGACGACCGAGGCGGACATTGACAGATTTCGAGAGAAGTTGATGGCTATCGGCGATTGCGTATTGGTTATAGGCGATTTGTCCATGGTCAAGGTTCATGTACATTCGAACCAACCGGGCGTTGTGCTTACTCATGCACTTGAATTGGGCGAACTTGACAAATTAAAGATCGAAAATATGCTCGAGCAAAATAGGGCGATCCTCAATAAAAAGAAGGAAGATCTTAAGCCGTATGGACTTGTTTCGGTATGTGCCGGTGAAGGACTTGCTGCTATATTCAAGGATCTGCTTGTAGATAATATCATTGAAGGTGGACAGACGATGAATCCGAGCGCAGACGACATTGCGCGTGCTTGCGATTCTATACCCGCGGAGAATATTTTCGTATTCCCGAATAATAAAAACATCATCTTGGCGGCTGAGCAGGCAAAAAATATTTCAAAAAGAAAGCTCACCATTATTCCGACGGTAAATGTTCCGCAAGGTCTTTCAGCTGTACTTGCATTTAATCCGGAGGATACGCTCGAAAATAATATAGAGTTCATGACAGAAGCCATAAATGGAATTAGGGCAGGTATGGTTACTTATGCCGTAAGAAGTACCAATATCAACGATATGGAGCTTAAAGAAGGCGATATAATCGGTATTGATTCAAAAGATATTGTTGCAAAGGGCGGGGAAGTTAAAGAGGTCACAACCGAACTTGTCGATAAAATGATGACAAACGATGTTTCCAACATTACATTATATTTCGGTAATAATGTAAAGGAAGAGGAAGCAAATGATCTTGCGGAAGAACTTACCAAAAAATATAAACGGTGTGATGTCGACATCCACTTTGGCGGACAGCCACTATATTATTACATTGTTTCATTAGAATAAAAGCAGAGAAGAGGGATACAAATCCCTCTTCTCTATATAAAGATTTATATGCGTTTCGAAGAGATAAAAGGATTAGGTGCAAAGCGAATTCAGGCGTTGATCGAGGCAGGGCTTACTGCTCCGTCCGATTTATTGGCTGTTTTTCCGAACAAATATGTTTTTCCCGAGAGTAAACTTTGCGATTTTAATGTAGGGGAAGAAGCCGCTTTGATAGCGGAGTGTATTTCGGATCCGGTGTGCAAATATATAAGAAAAGGTTTATCATTTGTCAAGGCTTCCTTCAGCGACGGAAACAATCGCTTTGACTGCGTTTGGTTCAACCAACCTTTTATAAAAAGACAAATTATGAATTCAAATCGCTATGCCGTCATAGGTCGCGTGAAAAAAATTGGCAAAAATGCGGAAATTTACGCTACGGCATTGACGAGTGTAGACAATGTGAATGAAATCGTGCCATTTTATCGACCATATAACGGTATACCGGCAAAGGTGATAAAAGATGCTATTCGACAGATCCTAAATAATGTGTCGATACAAGGACAGATATCCGACGAAATTTGTGAATCATATGGATTGTTGCCTATGGATCGTTGTGTAAGAGCCATTCATAAACCTACAAGAAAGGAAGAATTGATTGAAAGCAAAATCAGCGCCGCAACTCAAATTCTTGCCTTTAATATTGCGGTATTTTTTACTTTGAAAGGGCAAAATGTCGGTATGAAAAATAAAACATACAACGACAACAGATGTGAGTTGCAAAGGATTATAAGATCATTGCCATATGAATTGACAAATGATCAATTATTTGCATTGAATAATATAATAGATGATCTGCATTCAAATCGGAAAATGAACAGATTGATAGAGGGAGACGTTGGCTGTGGCAAGACTATAGTGGCTTTTCTTTCTATGTATTATGTCTCATTATCGGGATATCAAGCCGCTCTAATGGCGCCTACAGAGATATTGGCGCAACAACATTATAGGAAGGCGCTTGAATTTTTTGAGCCTCTTGGAATAAATTGCGAGCTTGTATGCGGAAGTCAAAGCAAAGATCGCCGTGAGGAAGCGTTGTTTAACATTGAGACGGGCAATGCGCAAATTGTGATAGGGACTCATGCACTTTTTCAAAATTCGGTTCATTTTAGAAACTTGGCGCTTACGGTGGCAGACGAGCAACAACGTTTTGGAGTGGAACAGCGCGGAGAACTGGAAAATAAAGGCGATTGCGTAGATAGTTTGGTAATGTCCGCAACTCCCATACCACGCACATTGGCGCTTACGCTATATGGTGATTTGGATATTTCACTTATAAAAACTATGCCGACCGATAAGGCTAAAATATTTACTAAATTTGTACCAAAGCGCAAAGAACAAGATATGCTCGATTTTATCTATCGAAAATCTTTGATAGGAGAAAAAGCATATATAGTTTGTCCGCGCGTCGATGATGACGAAGGTATTTCGGCTACTAATGTTTATAGGGAACTCAAGACAAAATACGGCGAGGCGGTAGGTATGGTACATGGGCAAATGATTGATGAGAATAAAAATAAGGTAATGAACGCATTTTTAAGCGGGATAATAAAAATTTTGGTATGTACTACTGTTATAGAGGTCGGAATAGATGTGGCGGATGCCGTAAATATGGTTATCTACGATGCGGAAGCTTATGGGCTCAGTCAATTACATCAATTGAGAGGCAGAGTGGGAAGAGGTAATAAGGACAGCTACTGTTTTGTCGTAAGCAAATTTGACGCTCCCGATGAGAGGCTTAATTATTTTATAAAGACAAGCAATGGTTTTGAGCTTGCGGAATATGATTTCAAAATGCGAGGAGCCGGAGACTTTTTGGGAAAAAGGCAGCATGGCACCGATAATATCTTTTGCGATATAGGGATCAACGAGTCTATACTGAATAATGCAAAGAATATAGCAAATTATTTGGTAAGTGACGGCAAGATCGAGTTATCAGAAGGGTCATTTGATTATATAAAAGGATTGACTCTCAATTGATGAGAAAATTAGTTAATTTCAGAAGCTTTGTATATTCGGCAGTTTTGTTGATTTTGTCGATAATTGCGTGCCTTGTCGCTTTGAATATAGCATGGCTTGGCGTGATTCTTTTGAGTTGCATTATATTAATACCGTCGATTATAGTATTAATTCGAAGGGGATGCATTGAAAAATATAAAATAATCACCGTTTTCTTGACGTCGATATTATGCGTAATTTCGTCAATAGCGTTTTTTGTAAAAGTTTATACTTGGATCCCGAGCGAAATAATTCAGACTTATACATACCACATAGAAGGCGTAATAGAGGATTGTTATGACTCTAAAGATGCGAAAATCCTTACGCTCAAGAATTTGAAAATCGAAAACAGCAAGGTGAAAGGTAAAATGTTGTTGAGCGTCTATAACGCACACGACTCTTTTGATGACAGTTGCATAGGTTATAAAGTAAGTTTCACGGATGCCATACAACTAAATACATTGGTTGCGGATTTTTTTATAAATAGTATGGTTTTACGATCCGATATCCGTTATCTTGCATCTATCAACAATAAAAAGATCGAAGTAACTGCGCAACTTCCGGATCTTTTATCGAGCGTCAATGTTTTTATAAAACATAAGTTCATAGATAACATGGGTGATGTCAGTGGCGGCATTGCGTATGGGATTTTAACGGGCAATAAAAACGAAATTTCGGAAGAAAACTCGGAAGCTTTTTCTATAGCGGGTGTTGCCCATATATTGGCAGTGTCCGGATTGCACATTGGCTTTTTGATGGCATTGCTAATGTTTATTCTTAAACGCTTAAGACTGAAACGGCTGCCATCATATATTATTTCTGCGATAGTTTTGTTATTATATGCATTTTTGGCAGGTTTTTCGCCGTCTGTAACGCGAGCGGTCATTATGTGCTTGATCGGCGGTGGAGCAGTATTGTTTGGAGAGCGTAAGGATGCCTTTAATGCCCTCGGAACAGCTACCACTGTTATATTGACATTATCACCGTTTATGCTGTTTGATGTAGGTTTTGTCATGAGTGTAGGATCGGTATTCTCAATAATAAATTTTCAGCCGATCTTTTTCAGAGGGCTCAAAAAGATAAATATTCCGGACAAGCTGTCAAATTCCATAGCGATTTCAATATCTGCACAACTCGGCATCTTGCCTCCGAGCATGTATTTTTTCGGAACGTTGCAAACATATTCTGTAATTGTGAATATCGTGCTTATGCCGCTTATCGCAATGGCGTTTATTGCCACTTTTATAGCGTTGTTGATATCGCTTATCCCATTTTTAAGCTTTGTTCTTTCGTTTGCGGGATCTGTAATACAAATTCTAAATACTGCCGCGTCTTTTTGTGCCACTTTGCCATTTGCACAAATAGCCGTTCATGAGTCTTCTATTGTCATGTTGTTATATGCATATTATTTTGTAATAGGGGATTTCTTTAACGCCAAGAACAAAAAAACGATAGCATTGATCGGCGGGATGTTGGCGTTACTTGTTATATTGCTTTTGATGTTTCTATGATCTACTGATTATGTCTATCATAAACAGTAAATTTTGCGTTGAAAATTTAGTATATAGTCTTGATACAATGCAAAAAATATGCATATGTTGAGTGCAATTTGCATAGCGTTAATTTTTTTGTTTATTATGTCTTTTTCCATAATTTCGGAAGTTCGATTGAATATAGACATATATGGTAAAAAAAATTCAATAGTTTTCTGTCTGTTTGGTATCAAGGTAATAGATATAGATATCGCTTTTGAAGGGAGCGATTTTGATTCCTTTAGATTGTTACTAAAAAATAAAGATAAAGTTATAACGACTTTGAATTTGAATCAAGTGGATCGTAATTCCGCGAAGAATGCAATAAAGCAAGCTTTGCCAAATCCGTTTTATAATCTCGATATTATTGAGATTGTTGCTTATGCCGAATATGGAGGAGATGATGCATTTAGAACGGTTATAATCGTATCGATTTTACAATGGTTGTTCGGAGGCGCATTATTATACATTTTATCTACTCAAAGACTCAAGGCTATGAGTGAAGTAAAAGCAAATTTTCAAAATAAGTCGTTGATTTTGAGAGTCAGTGGGATATTTTCCATAACTATTGCGGACATTATATATGGTATTATATTCAGTAAAAAGGAGAAAAGCAATAATGATATTGGAAAATGATCGTCCTATAGAAAGATTAATGGACAATGCGCTTGTCAAAATACGAAGCTTTATTGACGCCGATACGGTCATAGGAACTCCCATAACCACTGCCGATGGAGTTTCCATAATTCCCATAAGCAGAGTAAGCATGGGATTTTTGACCGGTGGAGGGGAATACAGCGATTTATCGGCGGAACAAAAGGAGGAATTTCCTTTTGCCGGCGGAAGCGGCGCAGGTGTTTCGATGCAACCGATAGGATTCTTGGTTAGCGACGGGAAGGGAATAAGATTGATAAACATCAACGATAAAAATCCGCTTGAAAAGTTGATGGAAATTGCACCGGATTTAGTAGATGCAATAGCGGGCAAGATAAAAAAATGAAAATATTTATACGCAGAATAGCGTTATTGATAATTTTACTTTTGTGCATAAGCAGCGGATTGGTTTATTTTGTAAATGCAGATTACGATCATGAATTGTCTATTGAAAATGATGTGGCGATAAAAGATGTCCAATGTTCTGCAAGCGGTATGGCGATGCTTGAACTTGATAGCGGCAGACTTATAATGCAGAAAGATGCACATAAGAAGTTGCCAATGGCAAGCACAACTAAAATTATGACCGCCATAACCGTCATCGAACACACAAAATGCCTTGACAAAACTATAACTATTCCCGATGAGGCAGTCGGTGTTGAGGGTTCTTCAATTTATCTTCAACACGGAGAGAAGTTAAGT
The DNA here is from genome assembly GCA_947627075.1 of uncultured Clostridia bacterium. Taxonomy (GTDB): domain Bacteria; phylum Bacillota; class Clostridia; order Christensenellales; family Pumilibacteraceae; genus CAG-552. The sequence continues at coordinate 8,037 of CANQUR010000001.1, read as the reverse complement.
GTAAGAGATCTGCTTTATGGACTAATGCTTCAATCCGGCAATGATTGTGCGGTTGCGCTTGCAATCACCGTAGGAGGCAGTATTGAAAACTTTGCCGAAATGATGAACTCTCTTGCAAAGCAAATCGGCGCAAATAATACGCATTTTGTAAATCCTCATGGACTTCATGATGATGAACATTATACTACGGCTTATGACCTTGCATTAATTTCCGCTTATGCTATGCGTAATCCTATTTTTGCCGAAATAGTGGACACAAAAAAATATAAAACTACTTGGAAAGATCATGATTACGGCAGGGTAATTGTAAATAAAAATAAAATTTTGTCTACGTTCGATGGCGGAAACGGAATCAAAACGGGATTTACAAAAAAAGCGGGAAGGTGTTTGGTTTCGTCTGCAAAACGTAATGGTACTACATTGATTTGTGTTGTATTGAATTGTGGGCCTATGTTCGAGGAATGCTCGAGATTGATGGATATTGGCTTTGAAAAGCTAATTACGTCAGACATAATAAGTACGAATGTTCCTTTGGAAACAGTAAAAATTAAAAATGGTAAAAGAGATAGGGTAAATGTCGGACTTGAATCAATAATCCATTATCCTTTGACCGAAGATGAGATCAGGCAATTGCATTTTGAATTCGAATTGCCCGATGAAATATCCGCTCCGGTGAAAATGGGTGAACGAATAGGAAAAATTCATATTTACCTTGAAAATAAGTTGCTTTTTTCCGAAGATTTGTTTACTATGGATAGTGTCGAAAAGAAATCGTTTCGATATTGGATAATAAAAAAGAAATAATTTTTTTCGACAAATATTTGGTCGAAGGATAATAAAATGAGAATAAATAAATATCTTGCCGAATGCGGCTTATCGAGTCGCAGAAAATGTGAACTGTTTGTTAAAGACGGTAGAGTAAAAATAAACGGCAAGATCATAACCGAATTAAGCACAGATGTACGTGACGGCGATATAGTTACAGTGGATGATAACAAAGTCAATCCCATAAAAAAGCATATTTATATCATGCTTAATAAGCCCAAAGGATATATATGCAGTTCCAGTGACGAACATGGCAGAAAAACCGTGCTTGACCTCATAAAGGATCATGACGAACGAATTTTTCCCGTAGGTAGATTGGATTATGATTCAGAAGGGTTGTTGATTCTCACTACCGATGGAGATTTGGCAAATCGCATAACGCATCCACGCAATGAGATCCCCAAGACATATATTGCAAAAGTAGAGGGAGCCGTAGACGATGAAGCCATAAACAAATTGAGAAACGGAATTATTCTCGATGGAGAAAAAACAAAAAAGTGTAGGATAAAGCTTCTCGAATTCAAAAATGGAATGAGTCGATTTGAGGTCGTAATATCCGAAGGGAGAAACAGGCAGGTTCGCAGGATGTTCGAAAGCATAAATAAAGAAGTGGTTTTTTTGAAAAGAGTTGCTATCGGAGATCTCAAACTCAGCGGATTGAATAGGGGTGAATACAGAGATTTGTATCCCGAAGAAATCAATTATTTGAAATTGGTCTAATTGTCGACGGCTCCATAGAGCCGTCGTTTTCTAAGTGTGTGCCAAAAAATTTCAAACTTTATTTTTTGCGCCGTTCTTTTGCTTGCATTTTATTTTTATTATGTATATAATTGTATGGTGGAAGTTTGGGGTTGCCCAATTTTCAATAATAATCGGAGGCTTTTTAATGGCTAAAAATAAAAATTCGGAAATATATGATTTGATCAAATCTATAACCGATGAGAGCTCATTTATGGAAACGCTGACGCTCGTTCAAGGCAAGTCTTCTTTGGAAGAACCTGCAGGTGAGGGTGTTGTCAGTGGATTTGCTACTATCGGAGACATCCAAGTCGGCATTTTTGCAAACAATTTCGATGTTTTGTCCGGAAGTATAGGTAAGAAGAGCGCTAAAAAAATATCCAAATGCATAGAGGATTCGATCAAAATGAATATCCCCGTCATTGGAATACTTGAAACATCCGGTGCTCGTTTTGGCGAAGGCATAAAAGCGATGGAGGGTTATGGCGGCATAATCAAAGCGATGAGCAAGGCATATGGAACGATTCCTACGATTTTGGTTCTTAAAGGCAATTGCTACGGTATGTCAAGTTATTTTACGTCGTATTGTGATTGCTGTATATCATTTGACAATGCGAGACTTGCGACTTCGAGCCCGCTTATCATAGCTTCACGCACTAAAGTAGATGAAGCAAAGGTGGGAAATATAGGAGTTCTCACGTCCGAAAACGGATTGGTTTCGATCGTTGTCAAGAATGGTGAAGAATTGAAAAATAAGATCGTGGAAATACTCGATTATCTTTTGTTGCCCGATATCGACAGCGATGACGACGCTAACAGAGTATGTTCGAATCTTAAAGCGGATAGCAAGATCGACGACATCATAAAAGAGGTTTTCGACAAAGATTCGTTTATGGAATTGAAACCCGATTATGCAAAGGAAGCTATTACGGGCTTTGCAAGATTGAACGGTATATCGGTGGGAATTGTGGCTAATAATTCGACTATAAGCGACAGACTTACGGCAAAAGGTGCTAGTAAGATAACCGACTTCCTTACAACTTGCATAAGCTTCGGGCTTCCTATCGTTAATTTGGTGGACTGCGCGGGGGCTGAAAACAATCTTGCTTCCGAAAACGATTCGCTTGTTCGCGACATAGGCGATATGCTTTATTGCTATAATGCTTGCGATAATGCAAAAATATCTGTTATCATCGGCAAAGCGATAGGTATAGGTTATGTCGCTTTTGCTTCAAAGAGAGTTTTCGATTATACGATCGCTTGGGAAAGCGCTTATATAGGTATGCTCGACAGCATAGCAACAGCGGATCTGCTTTATGCTGATGAAATAGCGAAGGCAAAGGATAAAGAGCAAGCCGAGCGGGAATTTGCAAAGCAATATTCGGAAGAAAATTGCAGTGCAACAGTCGTTGCCGAAAGCGGATATCTTGATAACGTAATATTGCCGTCGCTTACAAGGCAATATTTGATAGAAGCCGTAATGATGTATGGAGTAGTCAGATAATCATGAAATATCTTTTTTCGAGTTTGGAAAATATAAGCTTTCCCGAAGCTTTGCTTTTTATGGTAATAGGAATGCTTATAATCATAGCTGTACTATCCATACTTGTAGGATTGCTTTATATAATAAGATACGTCGTTAAACTTATCGAGAAGGAGCCTAAAAAAACTCAAAACACGAGTGAAGTTCCGCAGACAAATATCGATAATGAAGATGAAGAGGTCGTTGCCGCCATTACGGCTGCGATCACCGCAATTATGCAAGAAGAGAACGGAGGAGAAACTGTTGTTGCACCGTTCAAAATCAAAAAAATCAAACATATACACTGAAATTTTGGAGGATTACCATGCGTAAATTTAATGTCAATGTAAACGGAAAAGCATACTACGTAGAAGTAGAAGAAGTCGGGAGCGATACACCCGCACAACCTGTAACGGCTGCTCCCAAAGCTACGGCGGCGCCCACTCCCGTAAAGCCGACGGTCGAGGGCGGTGGCACCGCAGTAGTTGCACCGATGCCCGGACAAATACTCGAACTTTCGGTAGCGAACGGCGCATCTGTCAAAAAAGGAGAAAAGATCCTTATTTTGGAAGCAATGAAAATGGAAAACGAGATCGTGGCTTCAGCCGACGGAATAATAACTTTTGCCGTTAAAAAAGGTGACAATGTTGATTCAGGCGCAAAGCTTGCATTTATAAAATAATCGGAGAAAAAATATGTTTATTTCTGCCATAAATTGGGGCAACACGCTGATTGACCTATGGCATAGTACCGGATTATATATGGTGTTCCAAGGCGACGGCTGGAAGAATATCATTATGATAGTGATATCGTTGATTTTATTTTATCTTGCTATCGCAAAAAAATTCGAACCGCTTTTGCTTGTGCCCATAGCTTTCGGTATGCTACTTATAAATATTCCCGGGGCGTCCAATGAACTTTATAATAAAGAGGCGCATTCGGGATTGCTGTACTTTTTATCGCAAGGTGTGGAAAAGGTTATTTATCCGCCGCTTATTTTCCTTGGAATAGGCGCTATGACCGACTTCGGTCCGCTTATTGCAAATCCCAAAAGTTTACTTATCGGTGGAGCGGCTCAAATAGGCGTGTTCTTAACGTTTGCAGTGGCTGCCTTACTTGTCGAACCGGAATTTGCGGCGGCAATAGGTATGATAGGCGGTGCAGACGGACCTACGGCGATCTATGTCGCGACAAAGATGGAATTGGCGGCAGGTAAGATCGGAGAATATGTGCCTATAATTGCGGTCGCGGCATATTCGTACATGGCGCTTATACCCATAATTCAGCCGCCTTTTATGAAACTTTTGACTACAAAAAAAGAACGTCAGATCCGCATGAAGCAATTAAGAACTGTAAGCAAAAAGGAAAAGATCATTTTCCCCATTGCTGTTACGTTGCTTTGTGGTATAATACTTCCGTCGGCGCTTCCTTTGCTCGGAATGCTCATGCTTGGCAATTTGTTTAAGGAATGTCTTGTGACCGACAGACTCAAAGAAACGGCAAGCAATGCAATGATGAATATTATCACCATTTTGCTTGGTGTGTGCGTAGGCGCAAAAGCGCAAGGCTCGACGTTCCTCACCCTTAAATCTTTGGCGGTAGTAGGCGGCGGACTTGTTGCATTTATTGCAGGCACTTGCGGCGGCATACTTATGGTAAAATTCATGAATTTGTTCAGTAAGGAAAAGATGAACCCGCTTATCGGTTCGGCAGGCGTATCCGCTGTACCTATGGCGGCTCGTGTGTCGCAAAAGGTAGGACAAAAAGAAGTACCGGATAATTATTTATTGATGCACGCAATGGGACCAAATGTGGCCGGCGTTATAGGCTCGGCTGTTGCCGCAGGCGTATTGCTTGCAATCTTCGCTTAAGGAGGCTAATATGGCTAAAGTTAAAATAATGGAAACAATTCTTCGTGACGCACATCAATCTCAAGCTGCTACTCGAATGACGCTTGATGAAATGTTGCCCGCGGCACCGATGCTCGACAAGGTCGGATATTACGCTTTGGAAATGTGGGGAGGCGCCACATTTGATTCGTGCCTTCGATACCTTAACGAAGATCCTTGGGATAGATTACGAATTTTACGTAAGGCGATCCCGAATACAAAATTGCAAATGCTGTTCAGAGGACAAAATATCCTCGGTTACAAACACTATGCCGACGACGTGGTGGACGAATTTTGCAGACTTTCGATAAAAAACGGTATCGATATAATTCGTATTTTCGATGCGCTCAACGATCCGCGTAACGTAAAGCAGGCTATTGACAGCACTAAAAAATACGGCGGCACTGTGGAAGTTGCCATAAGCTATACAACGAGTAAGGTACACACCATAGACTACTTTGTGGACCTTGCAATGCAACTCAAAAACATGGGCGCCGACCTTATTTGTATTAAGGATATGGCAAATTTACTTTTGCCGTATGATGCTTACGAGCTTGTAAGCAGACTTAAAGACAAGATCAAGCTACCCATTCATTTGCATACTCATAATACTGCAGGTACAGGTGACATGACCAACCTTAAAGCGATAGAGGCGGGCTGTGATATTGTCGACACCGCATTATCTCCGCTTGGCAATGGAACATCTCAACCTGCCACGGAATCGCTTGTTGCCACATTGAAGGGTACGCAGTACGATACGGGCATTAAACTCGAAGATCTTAACGAGCTTACCAAATACTTTAATAAGGTTGCCGAAAGACTGTCAAAAGACGGCTTTTTAAGTCCGAAGGTTTTGAAAGTCGATGTAAATGCGCTTATTTATCAAGTGCCGGGCGGAATGCTCTCCAACCTTATAAGTCAATTGAAGCAACAAGGCGCGGAGGACAGACTTATCGAGGTGCTCGAAGAAGTGCCCAGAGTTCGTGCGGATCTGGGATATCCTCCGCTTGTAACTCCGTCCAGCCAAATTGTGGGAACGCAATCGGTGCTTAACGTTATCAGCGGTGAAAGATATAAGATGGCGACGAAGGAAACCAAGGGTATGCTTCTCGGCGAATACGGCAAGTTGCCTGTCGAACCGAATAAGGAAGTCCTCAAAAAAGTCATAGGAGATGCCGAACGTATCACTTGCCGTCCTGCCGATAGACTTAAACCCGAGCTTGATAATTATCGAAAGGAAATCGACAAGTACATCCAACAAGAAGAGGATGTTCTCACGTATGCGCTTTTCCCGCAACTTGCCATTCCGTTCTTCCAAAGAAGGTTGGCAAAGCAAAAAGGCATAGATTTGACAATATTCGGCAAGGACAACATGGTTCATCCGATATAATGAAAGTAGCGATAATAGGCGGCGGCGCAAGCGGTTTGTTTGCAGCCGCCGTTATAAGTAAATACGCCTCCGTAACCGTTTTCGAGCGCAACGAAAAAGCGGGCAAAAAGATTTATATTACAGGTAAGGGCAGATGCAATTTTACAAATCTTTGCTCGGTAAGCGAGTTTCTTGCTTCGGTTATCAGAGGGGATAAATTCCTTATAAGTGCGATAAATACATTTCCTCCCCAAAAGACGGTTGAGTTTTTCGAATCGAATGGACTTAAATGTACCGTTGAACGGGGCAATCGAGTTTTTCCTTCCTCAAACAAGGCAAGCGACGTAACTGCGACGCTTTTGAAACTTATTACTGCGCACGGCGGAGCTATCGAATACGATTCGAGAGTGGAAAGTGTTTCCAAAACGGAAAACGGATTTCTTGTTCGTGTAAACGGCGAGGCGCAAATTTTCGATATTGTCGTTATCGCGACAGGAGGAATGTCGTATCCTTCGACGGGCAGTACGGGCGACGGGTATAAATTCGCCAAAGCATTCGGACACAAAATAATACCGCCTATGCCCGCGCTTTGTCCAATTATTTTAAGCGAAGACGTTTCCTTGCTTGAAGGACTGTCATTGAAAAACGTTGAAGTGAAAATACGGTGCGAAAAAAAAGAGTATTCGCAATTCGGAGAAATGCTTTTTACTCACAATGGGGTGAGCGGACCGTGCATTTTAACTCTTTCATCAATGATAAACAGAATGGAAGGTGAAAAATTGCTTTCCATAGATCTTAAACCCGCATTGAGCATGGATGAACTCGATAGACGCATATTGCGAGATTTCAATGCCAAAATAAATAAAGATTTTAAGAATTCTCTTGATGATTTATTGCCTAAAAGCCTTATTATGTATGTCATAATAAGGAGCGGAATAGATCCGAATAAAAAAATTAACTCAATAAGCAAGGAAGAAAGACAAAGATTAGCGAAACTGTTAAAAAATATGACGTTTACTATTGATAGTTTAGATAAAATAGATAATGCGATAGTTACGAGCGGCGGAGTGGATACTAAGGAGATTGATCCGAAAACAATGGAAAGCAAGTTGGTGTCAGGACTTTATATCACAGGAGAATTACTTGACGTAGACGCACTTACGGGAGGTTTTAATCTTCAAATAGCATGGGCGACGGCATATGCAGCAGCGCGACATATTGGAGACATTTAAGATGGACGTCAGGTTGAAGGCTTTGCGTGGCGCTGTAAACTTCATAGAGGATTCCTCTCATGAAATTGCCACAAAGACAGAAGAATTATTTCGTGAACTGTTTTCTTTGAATAAGCTTGAAATGAACGATATCGTTTGCGTTATATTTTCTCTTACCGAGGATATAAAAGCCGCTTATCCCGCTAAAACTTTCAGAGATAAATTTTCTTCGGATATTTCATTGTTCAGCTGTTCCGAACCGATGATCGAAAATGGATTGCCTATGACATTACGAGTTATGATACTGCATTACGGGGAACTAAATAAGCCTGTTTATTTATATGAAACGAAAAAATTACGAAAGGATCTGTTTGTATGAACATTGCGATTGATGGGCCCAGCGGGGCAGGCAAAAGTACGTTAGCAAAGCTTATTGCTCGCGAATTGAATATCACTTATCTTGATACCGGTGCCATGTACAGG